>CAZXLI010000015.1:0-50224 GCA_964641795.1 uncultured Bordetella sp.
GATCACGCGCTGGCCCAGCAGCATCGGCAGCTTGAGCACCGTGTCGATCTCGTTGGCGGCCATGCGGCCGACCGGGATGCCGGTCCAGTCGCCGACCACCGAGGCCACGGCCTGGTAGTCCACCGTCGGCAGGATCAGCGGGCTCTCGCCCTGCAGCGCGCTCAGCTCGTCCTGCACGGCCTTCAATTCGGCCAGCGTGGCGCTGCGCTCTTCGGGCGTTAGCGGCGGCACCTGGGCTTCGGCCGATTCGGCCGTGCTCTTGGCGTCGGGCGACTCGGCCTTGCGCTCCAGCTTGCTGCCGGTGCCTTCCACCGCCTGGGTGCTGCCGCGCAGCTTGGCGCGCAGCGCGAGCAGCTTGTCCACCAGCGCCTTCTCGGCCTGCCAGCGGGTGTTCAGCTCGGCCAGGCGGGCGCGCTCGGTGGTCAGGTGCGCCTCGACCACCGCCGAGCGCTCGGCGGTGTCGATGCCGATCGCCGCTTCGCGCGCGATGATGCCCTGCTCGACCTCCAGCGCCTCGATGCGCTTCATGCAGTCGTCCACCTCCGGCGGCGTGGCATGCAGGCTGACCGCGACGCGGGCGCAGGCGGTGTCGATCAGGCTGACCGACTTGTCCGGCAGCTGGCGCGCCGGGATGTAGCGGTGGCTGAGCTTCACCGCGGCTTCCAGCGCTTCATCGAGGATCTGCACCTTGTGGTGCTTCTCCATCGTCGAGGCCACGCCGCGCATCATCAGCACCGCGCGCGGCTCGGTGGGCTCGTCCACCGTGATCGACTGGAAGCGCCGCGTCAGCGCCGGGTCCTTCTCGATGTGCTTCTTGTACTCGGCGAAGGTGGTGGCACCGATGGTGCGCAACTGGCCTCGCGCAAGCGCGGGCTTCAGCAGGTTGGCCGCGTCGCCGGTGCCGGCCGCGCCACCGGCGCCCACCAGCGTGTGGGTCTCGTCGATGAACAGGATGATCGGCTTGGGCGAGGCCTGCACCTCGTCGATCACCGAACGCAGGCGCTGCTCGAACTCGCCCTTCATGCTGGCGCCCGCCTGCAGCAGGCCGACATCCAGCGTCAGCAGCGAGACGTCCTTCAGTGCCGGCGGCACGTCGCCGCGCGCGATGCGCTGGGCGAAGCCTTCGACCACCGCGGTCTTGCCGACACCGGCCTCGCCGACCAGGATCGGGTTGTTCTGGCGCCGGCGCATCAGGATGTCGACCACCTGGCGGATCTCGTCGTCACGGCCGACGATCGGGTCCATCTTGCCCGAGCGTGCCTGCTCGGTGAGGTCGGTGGTGAAGCGCTTCAGGGCCTCCTGCTTGCCCATGGCGGCGGGCGCGATCGCGTCGCTGGCTTCGCCGGGTGCAGCGCCGGTCTCGCTGGCGGTCATCACGTACTCGGGCGATTGCGCGAGCAGCGTCGGGAACTTCTCGGTCAGGTCCTCGAGCTTGATGCGCTCGAACTGCTTGGAGATGGCGAACAGCGCGCCCCGCAGCGAGGGCGTCTTCATCATGCCGACGATCAGGTGCCCGGTGCGCACCGCGGTCTCGCCGAACAGCAGCGAGCCGTAGACCCAGCCGCGCTCGATGGCGCTGAGGATGAATTCGGAGAAGTCGCTGATCGACGAGGCGCCGCGCGGCAGCCGGTCGAGCGAGCGCGTGAGGTCGGCGGCCAGCGCCGCGGTGTCGAGCTCGTAGTGGCGGATGATGCGGTGCAGGTCGCTGTCGGGCGTGTTGAGGATCTGCGCGAACCAGTGCTGCAGCTCGACATACGGATTGCCGCGCATCTTGCAGAACACGGTGGCCCCTTCGATGGCCTTGTAGGCCAGGGGGTCGAGCTTGCCGAACAAGGTGTTGCGGGAGATTTCAGCCATGAGAAGCTCCGAGGCGACGGAGGAGGAAGGACGACCCGGGCCGCAGCCGCAGGTCGTTGCGATCGGTGGCCGGGCGGCGCAGCCCGTTGCGGCGGCCGCCGCTGCCGAGCCAGCTGGTCAGGCCCAGGCGCATGCGACGGTCCAGCCGCGGCTCGGGCACGTCCTGCTGGCGCAGCGTGAGTTGGGAGTCCCTGCCCAGGTCCAGCCCGCCCAGCAGCTTGACCCAGTCGGACAGGGCTGCCCAAGCGCTGCCGCCGGGCAGGAAGTCCTGGTACTGCGCCATCGTCAACGGGCCCAGGTGCAGGCGGAAGCGGTACTGACGGTCCCACACCTTGTGGCCGGCATTGGCGCTGCGGCCGAGCTCGGCGTGCGGCACCTGCGAGCGCTCGGTCCGGTTGCGCGCGAAGCCCAGGCGCGAGCGGTCGGCCTGGGCCAGCATGAGCCAGTGCCCCACATGCGGCTCCAGCGTCACCGGCACACGGAAGTACTGGCGCAGCGCCTTGGTCAGCGCCTCGGGGTGGCGGCTGCGGCCCGCGATGAGCCCGGCCTGGAACAGCTTGGCATGCTCGGGCACCGCGCTGGCGGTGGGCTGCTGGCGGTTGAGGCCGAAGCAGGCGCCCAGCCACACGGCGTAGCGGTCCTGCTGGCGGTCCTGCTGCACCACCGGCTGGGTCTCGGCCCAGGCGCGGTAGAACAGGCTCAGCAGCCGGTGGTGGAAGATGTCGAGGAAACGCGAGATCGTCGGGTCGTTGCGCTGGTGCAGGCGCTCGCGCACGTACTCGGTCAGGTGCAGCGGCATCGGGCCGTGCGGGCCCAGCAGGCCGAAGAAGCGCACGCCCAGGCGCCGTGCGTAATCGTTGCGCTGGAAGCGGGCCAGCGCGGCCGGTGCGAAATCGAGCTCGGGCACCTGGCCCAGGCGCAGGTACTCCTGCGAAGGGCGCAGGCCCTTGCCCAGCACCGGGGCCTCGGGGCGCAGCGCGTCGATGCGGCGCATCAGCGCGAAGAAGTCGAAGGCCCAGGGCCGGGCCTCGACCTCGTCCATCAGCCGCTGCAATTCGATGTTGGCTGCATCGGCCGCGGCCTGGCGCGCATCGGCCACCGGGCGGTGCCGTGCGGCACTCACAGCGTGGCCCTCTTGCCGACGTGCGGCGCCCAGGTTTTCATCAGCCCGCGCTGCTGGCTGCGCAGCGTGAGCTGGGTGAAGCTGTTGATCGCGGCATGCCGCGCGAAGAAGTGCTCGAGCACGCAGGCCATCATGAAGGCGCTGGCGCCCTGGAAGGCGAGTTCGTTGACCTCCAGCTGCAGGTCGATGCCGCTGCCGAAGCTCAACGGGCCCTTGAACGGCAGTCGCCGCACGATGGGCTGCGCGCTCAGGCTCAGGATCCCGTCGACCTGGTGGCTCCAGGTCAGGTCGCCGGGCGGACCGTACAGCCGCAGCGTGTCGCGCAGGGCGGCCGCCACCTGGGTCGGCGTGCCTTCGAGCGCCAGGTGGTTCTGCGTCAGCTGGCTGATCAGCTGCCAGCCGATGTCGCCGGTGGCGCGGCGTGAGATCGGTCGCGTCGGGCCACGCACGCATTCCACCGTCTGCACCGGACCGGGCGTGTCCAGCCGCCAGGCCGACGCCCCGGCCGAGCCGGCCTGCGGCAGCAGCGCGGGCAGGTCGCGGTTGGTGACCAGCGCGGTCACCGAGAGCTGGCGCAAGGTGTCGCGATAGGCGCCATGGTGAGCGTCCACCAGCGACATGAACACTTCCTCGCCGATGTAGGCCGAGCGCGGGCCCTGCTGGCGCTGCCGGTCGGACATCAGCCGCGGGTCGCGCCGCAGCGTGAAGTAGCCATGCCCTTCGGCCGGTATCTGGTGGTGCGAGGTGTACAGCGGCTTGAACTCGCGCTGCGCATCGCGGCCGCTGCCGTGGCCGATGACGGTGTCGACGCTGTGCACCTCCAGGTCCATCGGCCGCGTGCGGTCGGGCACCAGGTGGTATTCCCAGCTGCCCGCACCGAGTGGCACGCGATCCAGCCGCTTCGGGAAGAGGTTGATCGCGGGGGTGCAAAAAAGCGCGAGGCTCCCGCCGTCCACCAGCGTTTCAAGTGCGGGGTCCCCGCGCGCAAACAGGATCACCAGCTCGACCAGGTCGCCGGCCACCTGGGCCAGGCGCGGCGCGAGCTCGGTGATGTCGAAGAACAGCAGGCGCTGCGGCATCGCCGAGACTTCCTGCAGCAGCCGGTGGCCCGAGAAGGCCCGCAGCGATTCGGGCAGCAGCGACTGTTCCGCCTCGAAGCCGACCGGCTGGACGCTGACGGCATCGCGCCACTGGCGGCCCAGGTCGGTGGTGCCCGCCGTGCCGGGCACGACGACCAGGCTGCCGAGTGCCGTGCCCAGCACCAGCTCGTGCAGGCGGTAGGCCACGTCGTCCGGCGCGCTGATGTGCAGGCACAGCCGGTCCATCTTCAGCTGCTTGAACTGCAGGCCGCCGCCGGCGCGCAGCTTCAAGCGCAGGCCGCCCTTCATCGGCTTGGCCTGCGGCAGGCGCGACAGCGCGAGGTCGGGCGCGTGGGTGAAGTACTGCACCGAGACCAGCTCGACCGGCCACAAGGTCACGTCCATCGCGGTGCGGAACTCGCATAGCGTGTCCTGGCCGCGCGGCGTCTGCGACTGCAGGCCGCTGTCGCGCGGCACGGTGTAGCCCTTGGCGAGGTTCGGATCGGTCGGGTCGGCACCGAGCCGCGCGACCATCATCGACGGCACCGGCGACAGGAAGTTCGGGTAGATCGACTCGAGCAGGTGGGCGATCAGCTTGGGCTGCTCGGACTCGAGCTTCAGTTGCACGCGCGCGGCGAGGAAGGCAAAGCCCTCCATCAGCCGCTCGACATAGGGGTCGGAGACCTCCATGCCCTCCATGCCCAGCCGCGAGGCGATCTTCGGGAACTCGGCGGCGAACTCGGCGCCCACCTCACGCAGGTGCGTCAGTTCGTCTTGGTAGAGGCGGACGAGGCGAGGATCCATCGCGGTGGCTGCTGAACGGCTGCGTTAGAACGCGCGCGAAGGGGCCACGCCGGAAGCGTCGCGCACCTCGACCTGGCCGGCTTCGAGGTCGAGCTTGGTGCGCAGCAGCACTTCCATCGGCACCGGCTGCGCCCACAGGTGGCCGCGGATCTCGAACTCGATCATGTTGTGGGTGTCGAGCACGTGCGTGGCCTCGAGCGCCACGACCTTGAGCGAATCGGGCAGTAGCCGCGGCTCGAAGCGCAGGATGGATTGGCGAATCGTGCGCTCGAGCAGGCTGATGTCGACCCGCGACACCAGCTGGCCGGACAGTGGCGGCAGCCCGTAGTTCAGCACGCTCTCGGCCACCAGCTGCGGCACCTCCTGCGAAGCGGTGAGCGGCTGCGTGGCGTTGAACAGCCAGGCCAGGTCGCGCAGCACCGCATTGCGCAGCTGCGTCTTGGACATCACGCGCCGTTCGAGCGGCTCTTCGCTGGCGCCGGGCGCGTCATCGGTCAGGCGATCGAGCAGCGCGGGCTGCAGGCGGTCGCGCACCTCGCCGGTGGCCATGGGCGGCAGCCCTTTCAGCCGGCGGCGGCGGCGCCATCGGCCGCGTCGCCCGCCGCGTCACCCGATGCGCCTTCGTCGGCGCCGTCTTCGTGCATCAGTTCGCCATCGAGCAGGATCTCGCGCACTTCGAGCAGGCCTTTCTCCACGGCGGAACTCGACAGCACGCGCTGGCCGAGGCCGCGGAACTGCTCGTCGCCCAGCGGCAGCCACTCGGTCTTGCGCGACATCAGCAGCGCGCCGTCGCCGGTGTCCACCGTGCCGGCATAGCGGGCCGGCAGCAGCGCCACCGTCTCGCCGCCATGGGCGAAGGTGATCAGTGCCGGCGCCCATACCAGGTCGCGCAGATCGGTGGGGGCGTCGATGTTGATCTTGGCCAGGTTGTTGTACGGCAGCCAGCCGTAGCGGCCGTTGATGATGACCTCGAGCACCGGGCCGAGGCGCGAATCGGCATCGGCAATCCACTCGAAGGCCTCGCCGTCGAGGCTGCCGCTGGTGGTGGGCGCGTCGTCGAAGGCCATGGCGCGCAGCTTGGCGGCCTGCGGTGCATCACCCTGCGCCTCGGCCTGCAGGGCCTGCGCGAGCAGCGCCACCCAGTTCTGCGGCCGGCCGAAGGCATGCGGCACGGTGGTGCCCTTGAAGACGGCCTCGCGCACGGCCTCGCACTGGATGGCGGTGCGGTAGGTGTTGACCATGGCCAGCGTGCCGGCGTCGAGTTCGCCGCACACCTGCAACTGGTCGAGCGCCCGTTGCCACTGGCCCAGCACGCAGAGCAGCTGGAACAGGAACACGCGCAGCTTGGGGTCGTTGGCCTTGGTACGCACCTGCTGCTGCAGTTGCGCGAGGGCCGCCTTCGGGTCGCCTTGGGCGAGCAGTTCCTGGGGGGTGGGCATGGGCTGTGTTCGGTGGGGGTCAGGCCGATTCGACCAGTTCGTCGGTGAAGGTGAAGCTGCCGCCCTTGCCGCCCGTGGTCTTCTGCGGGCGGTATTCGACTTCGACCTTGGTGAACATGATCGACACGTTCTCGGTGGTGCCGCCGTCGGCACCGGTGACATGCGCCACGCCGGTGATGCGGGCGTCCTTCAGCGTCAGGATGAAGTAGTCCTCCTGGGTGCCGCCGGACTTGCGCATGGTCAGCTTGGCTTCCTTCACCAGGTCGTTGGTGGCCAGCGCCGACATCAGGGCCGTGGTGGAGGTGTCGATGCCTTTTTGCACCGTCAGCGCGGTGTACGAGCGCCGCCCGGTGGCTTGGGTGCTGCCAATGGCCGAGCTTGCGCTCAGTCCCCATTGCCAGCTGGCGATCACGATGTCGTCCTGGTGGCCGGTCATCGTGGCTTCGCCCTTGATCTTGCCGGCGCGCTTGGTCTGCACATGCAGGTAGATGTCGCTCGACCCCTGGCCGGCCGAGATGCTCACTTCAGGAATGACGACAGGCATGGCAAACCTCGATCACGCGGTAGGGCAGGAGATGCAGAAGAAGGGAGTTGGACAGGAGGGCAGGGTCTTGGGGTGCCGCGCCGCCACCACGAGTGGTGGCCGCGCGGCATGGCCCCCCGGACCCTGGCCGCTCAGCGGGTTTCGGTGGTCTGGTTGTTCCAGCCGAACTTCACTTCGCCGCCGAGGCCGCCCTTGTCATCCTGCGGCTTGTAGGCGAACTCGATGTCCTTGTACGACATCGTCACGTTCTCGACGATGTCGCCGCCGTGGCCGCCGGACGGCGAGACGGAGGTGATGAACACTTCCTTCATCGTCACCTTCAGGAAGTCCTTCTGGCCTTCGCCGGACTTGCGGGCGGTCAGCGTGACGGTCGGGAAGTGCTTGCCCGAAGCCGATTGCTTGGCCAGCACCGGCGAGGCCTTGTCGTACAGGTGCGTGAAGACGAAGTCACCGGGGTTGGCCTTGCCCTTGCCCGAGCCGCCGCCGGCGCCGAGGTTGGAGTTGGTGACGTTCCAGCTCCAGGACATCACTTCGATCTCACCCTTGTGGTCCTTGTGGGTGGATTCGCCTTCGACGCCGTCGAACTTGATATGGGTGTCAGTGGTCATGATGAATAACTCCTAAATGGACAGGTTGGGGGGGATTGCTGGTATTGGACGGGGTAGCAACAGACAGGTCGTTCGAACGAGGGACAAAAGAGCGGGTGTTTTTCAGGCCTGCTTCTGAGACGGCAGCTTCGATACGAGTCGCAGCGACACCGTCAGCCCTTCGAGCTGGTAGTGCGGCCGCAGGAAGAACTTCGAGGTGTAGTAGCCAGGGTTGCCCGGCACTTCCTCCACGGTGACCTCGGCGGCCGCGAGCGGCTTCTGGGCCTTGGTAGTCTGGGACGAATTGGCGGGATCGCCATCCACGTAATTCATGATCCAGTTGTTGAGCCACTTCTCCATGTCGGTGCGCTCCTTGAACGAACCGACCTTGTCGCGCACGATGCACTTCAGGTAGTGCGCGAAGCGGCAGCAGGCGAACAGGTAGGGCAGGCGCGCGGCCAGGTTGGCATTGGCGGTGGCGTCCGGATCGTCGTACTCCTGGGGCTTCTGCAGCGATTGCGCGCCGATGAAGGCCGCGAAGTCGCTGTTCTTGCGGTGCACCAGGGGCATGAAGCCGTTCTTGGCGAGTTCGGCTTCGCGCCGGTCGGAGATGGCGATCTCGGTCGGGCACTTCATGTCCACGCCGCCGTCGTCGCTGGGGAAGGTGTGCGTCGGCAGGCCTTCCACCGCGCCGCCGGACTCGATGCCGCGGATGCAGGTGCCCCAGCCGTACAGCTTGTACGAGCGGTTGATGTTCACTGCCATCGCGTAGGCCGCGTTGGTCCAGGTGTACTTGCTGTGGTCGCCGCCGGCGGTTTCTTCCTCGAAGTTGAATTCCTCGACCGGGCAGGTCTTGGCGCCGTACGGCAGGCGCGACAGGAAGCGCGGCATCGCCAGGCCCAGGTAGCGGGCGTCGTCCGACTCGCGCAGCGAGCGCCAGCCGGCGTATTCGGGCGTCGAGAAGATCTTGGTCAGGTCACGCGGGTTGGCCAGTTCCTGCCATGAGCCCATGCCCATCAGCGAGGGGTTGGCCGCGGCGATGAACGGCGCGTGCGCGGCAGCGCAGACCTTGGACATCTCGCTGAGGAACTCGACGTCCTGGGGGCTCTGGTCGAAGTAGTAGTCGCCGACCAGGCAGCCGAAGGGTTCGCCGCCGAACTGGCCGTATTCCTCTTCGTAGACTTTCTTGAACAGCGGGCTCTGGTCCCAGGCCGTGCCCTTGTAGCGCTTGAGCGTCTTGTGGACATCGGTCTTGCTGATGTTCATCACGCGGATCTTCAGCATCTCGTCGGTCTCGGTGTTGTTGACGAGGTAGTGAAGGCCGCGCCAGGCGCTCTCGAGCTTCTGGAAATCGGCGTGGTGCAGGATGGCGTTGACCTGCTCGGACAGCTTCTTGTCGATCTCGGCGATCATGGCCTCGATCGACATCAGCACGTCGCTGCCGATCAGGTTGGTCTGGGCCAGCGCCTGCTGGGCGAGCGTGAGGACGGCCTGCTCGACGGCAGACTTGGCTTCCTCGCTCTTGGGCTTGAATTCCTTGTTCAGCAGCGCGGCGAATTCGCCGCCTTGGAAGGTCACGCCCTGCAGTGCAGGTGCCGAGGATTGGGTGGGGTCAGCCATGGTGGTGGGGCTCCAGGATGCGAGTGGTCAGCGGATCGATGGGCTTGCTGCGGCTCATTCGGCGGGCTTGTCGCCCTCGGCCGGCTGGGCCTTGGCCATTGCCAGCGACTTCAGCAGCGCTTCGTCCTTGATCACCTTGGCGATCAGCTCTTCGGCACCGGTCTTGCCGTCCATGTAGGTCACCAGGTTGGCCAGTTGCTGACGCGCTTCGAGCAGCTGCTTCAGACCGTCGACCTTGGCGGCGACAGCGGCGGGCGAGAAGTCGTCCATGCTGTCGAAGGTGATGTCCACGGCGATGTTGCCCTGGCCAGTCATCGTGTTGGGCACCTGGAAGGCGACGCGCGGCTTCATCGACTTCATGCGAGCGTCGAAGTTGTCGACGTCGATTTCCATGAACTTGCGCTCGGCCACCGGGGGCAGCGCTTCCTCGGGCTTGCCCGAGAGATCGGACAACACGCCCATCACGAAGGGCAGTTGGACCTTCTTCTCGGCACCGTAGAGCTCGACGTCGTACTCGATCTGGACGCGCGGCGCACGATTGCGGGCGATGAATTTCTGACTGCTGGTGGCCATGTTTGCTGCTCCTGTATCGACTTGAGGGCGGGTGAGAGACTCAGTTCTCGATGTTGACGTCCGGGCCGGCCAGCACCTGGATCTGGTTCATGCCATCGGGCGCCATGTTGCGCATGATCTCGACGAAGTTCATGCTCATCAAGCGCTGCGCCCGGCGGATGAGTAACGGCGCGGGGTGGCTCGGTTCGTGACGTTCGACCCATTCGCACACCTTTTCAAGCATGCGCATCGCGTCGTCACGGCTGTTGATGCTGCCGGGCACGGCCACCGCGCCACGGCCCGGTGCGCCGCCGGCAGCGGCTGCGGCACCTTCACCCTCGGTGCCGGATTCTTCGACCGCGCCGCCCTGCAGGCGCTTGACGGCGTCGTCCGCATGCTTGAGCAGGCGCACCAGCGGGGTCAGGTCGGGGCCGAGGCTGGCGACCTTGTCGTCGAGCAGCTTGGCGGTGTCGCGCATCGCCTGCAGCGCGGCGGCCAGGTTCTCGGCCAGCGCGGGCTGCTGCGCCAGGGCCGCTTCCAGGCCTTGCAGGGCGCCCGCTTCAGTGGGTGCGGATTCGTTGCTGTTGGGTTCGGCCTTGCCCAGGCCGAGCTCGAGTTCGCGCAGCGTCAGGCTGCCGCGCTCGCCGCTCAGCGGGGCGGCGCGCAGGTCGGCCAGCACCGCGTCGGCGGCGACCAGCGGGGCCAGCGCATTCATGCGCATCGTCGGATCGTTGTTGTCGCTGGCGTCGAGCTGCGGGTGCACGCTGTCCCACTGGCGCTCCAGCAGGCCGTGCACCAGCTGCAGTGCGCGGGCGGCGCCGGCCAGGCCATGGAGGCGGGCTTCGCTGCGCAGCAGCCACACCGCCACGCGCAGGTCGCGGGTCCGGCCGGCCAGGCTCAGCGCCAGCTCGTGAACGGTGCGCCAGTCGGGTTCTTCGGCTGGGACGATGGTGTCGCCGTACTGCTGCTCGGGCTTGCCGGCGCCGGCCTGTTCGAGCGACGCGAACTCCGGGTCGTACTCGAGGTCGTCCCCGCTGGGGGCGCCTTCGCCGAGGGAGCTGAGCAACGACTCGAGGTCCAACATGAGCTTCTTTCGGGCAGGCCTTGCAGGGCCGTGGATGCGATGGAGCGGACTCTAGAAGCCGGCGCCCGGCCGCACAGTGGTCGAAAGTCATCTGGCCCCCAGGGCTCCCCCTCGGGATGTGCAGAGTTCCGCTTATTTGATGAGCCGGCGCCCGATTCGACGGGCCGGACGCGCTACTTCAGCGTGTTGCGCAGCGCCTCGTACAGGCGCTTGGGCTGCACCGGCTTGAACAGCACCGGCAGGCCGCTGGCCGTGATGCGGGCGATCTCGTCGTGCGAGGTGTCGCCGGTGATCAGCACCGCCGCCACGTCGTGGCCGCACAGGCGGCGCACGTTGCCGATGGCTTCCAGCCCGTCCGGCCCGTCGCCCAGGTGCAGGTCGGACAGGATCAGGTCGACATGGCCTTCCAGCGCGGTGGCGGTGTGCTCGGCCTGGGCCGCGTCGGCCGCGGTGGCGACCTGGAATCCCCACTCCTCGAGCAGCAGGCGCAGGCCCTCGCGGATCGGCTCCTCGTCGTCGATGATCAGCACCATCTGCGGCGTCGTCAGCACCATCGGCACGGTGTCAGCCGGCGCCATGTCCTCCTGGATGCCGGGCAGCGCGCCGATCGGCACGCCGACGCGGAACAGCGTGCCGCGGCCCACGCGCGAGGACACCATCAGGCTGTGGTTCAGCAGGCTGGCCAGGCGCTTGACGATGGCCAGCCCCATGCCCAGGCCATGGGTGCGGTCGCGCTCACCGCGGCCGACCTGGTAGAACTCCTCGAAGATGCGCGGCAGCAACTCCGGCGCGATGCCGCTGCCGGTGTCCCAGATCTCGATGTTGACGTGCGTGGCCGTGGAGCGCGCGACGACGACGATGCCGCCATGTTCGGTGTACTTGATCGCGTTCTGGATCAGGTTGCCGACGATACGCTCGAGCAGCTGCGGATCGCTGGTGACCGACTTGCCGCCCGGGGAAAAGCGCAGGCCCAGCCCCGACAGCTCGGCCTGGCCGGCGTAGTGCATGTGCAGGCGGCGGAACATGTCGCGCAGCGGGAAGGTCTGCAGCTTGGGCGTCATCACGCCGGCGTCCAGCCGAGAGATGTCCAGCATCGCGTTGAACGAGCGCTCCAGCCCGTCGATCGCCCGCATCATGTTGCGCGCCAGCGGTTCGTCCGGCGTGTCCTGCAGGCGCTTCTGCAGCGTGGCGGCGAACAGGCCCAGCGCATGCACCGGCTGGCGCAGGTCGTGGCTGGCAATCGCCAGGAAGCGGCTCTTGTCCTGGTCCGCAGCCCAGGCGGCGTCGCGTTCGCTCTCGAGCTTGCGCAACTGCACGCCCTGTTCGATCAGTGCGCGCGTGTTCTGGCGCCAGGCGCGGTGGCGCAGCCGCACAACCGCCACCAGCGTGGCAGCGGCCGCCAGGGCGCCGCTGCCGTACAGCGCGCGGTGCGGCACGTCGGCGAAGAACATCGTGCCGGCCAATCCGGCGGACAAGGGCAACAGCGCCAGCCCCAGCGCTGCCGGGCGCAAGGCGCCGAGGCAGACCACGCCGGCAAACGCCAGCGCGGTGCTCAGCAGGCCGAGCAGGGCTTGCGCCGGCCCCGGCGTGCCGAGCCAGGGCGCCAGGGCGATGCCAAGGGCCGCTGCCGCGGCCAGCCCCTGGATGCGGCGCCGCGAGCCGGTGGCATGGCCCTGCTGCCCGTTGTGGTGCCGCGTGCGCTTGGGCAGCTGCCACAGCAGCAGCGACAGCAGCAGCATGGCCGGGCCCCAGGTCAGCGCGGGGCCGGGGCGCTCCAGGCCGATGGCCGCGGCCATCGGCAGCGTGCACAGCGCGATCGTCGCGCCCCACATCGGCAGCGCGGCCAGCGTCGAGCGCAGGGCGGCGTCCTGCAGGCGCTCGTCGATCGCGCGGCGCTCGGCATGGTGGCGCTGGCGGGTGTCGACTTCGGCCTGGGCGGCGTTGCTGTCGACGGCGACGAACTCGGCTCGCGGCGGCGGGGGTGGCTCAGCGGGGGCGGCCGGCGGATCGGCGTCCGAGGCCGAGCCCGGGAGTGCGGCGGCGTCGGCGGGTGCCGCCAGGGGCGGGGCCCCGCCGGCAGCCGGCCCCAGCGGTCCCGGTTGGGTGGCGTCGTCCTCGCGCGCCGCAGCGTCCACCGCCGGCGCTCAGCGGAACAGGCTGATCAGGTGGGAACGCGACCGGACGTCCAGCGCCAGCAGCAGCGAAGAGACGTAGTTCTTCACCGTGCCCAGCGACAGGTTGGTCGAGTTGCTGATCTCCTGGTTGGTGCAGCCGGAGAGCACCAGTTCCAGGATCTCGAGGTGGCGCGGCCCGAGTTCGGCGACCCGGTCGTACATCGCCGACGACGGGAAGCGCGGGAACAGCGCACTGCTGGGCGCCGGGCCGCGCGCCTCGGCCACGCCGTTGGGGAACAGCAGCGCGGTGAGCGTCTCGCGCATCTGGTCCATCATCGTGCTCTTGCCGACATAGCCGACCGCACCGAGCGCCCGGGCCTGGCGGATCACGAACTCGTCCTGCGTGCCGCTGAACACCGCGACGCGAGCCTTGGGATGCGCCTGCAGGAACATGCGCAGCCCCTGCAGGCCCTTGCAATCGGCGAGGTTCAGGTCCAGCAGCACGGCGGCGATGTCGCCGTGCGCGGCATAGGCGTCGATGGCTTCCTGCAGCGAGCCGGCCTCGACCCACTCGACCTTGTAGCCCATCAGCTCGCCGTACATGGTCTTGACGCCGAAGCGGACCAGCTCGTGATCGTCGACCAGCAGAATCTTGCGCGAATCGCTCATCGTGGACAGAGGTTGTGGGCGGCGTCCGCCGAGCCAGCGGCACCGGTGCCGCCGAGAGCCGTCGATCTTAGCCGCGCGAAGCCGCGGCGCACATCCGTCATGCTGCGGGTGCGATCACGAAGGCGTGGCCCTTCAGCGCCTTGCGAAGTTCGTGCTATAGTCCATCTTCCAGTCGCGGGGTGGAGCAGCCTGGTAGCTCGTTGGGCTCATAACCCAAAGGTCGCAAGTTCAAATCTTGCCCCCGCAACCACGAAAACAGCAGCTAGATCAACGAGTTAGCTGCGAAGCGGAAGCCACCCAACCGGGTGGCTTTTTGCTTTGTGCCCATCCTGTGCCCACTTCGTGCCCAGGTCGTGCCCGAGCACTTTTGGCGGGGCAGCCCAATGACCATTGGGCTCTGTGCCCGGAACTACTTTCTGGCGCCCTTCGACCGACCATTGGGATTTCGGCCCAACGGTCAGCGTCAGCACCGACCGTTGGGTCTTTTGCTGGTCGTGCCCGCCAAGTACCGATTGAATCCACTTGTGCCCATCTCGTGCCCAAGATCGGCTCGGATACGCCTGCGGGCTGATGGACGCTTGACTGTGTGCCCGCTCGTGCCCGAAGAGCAGGTCGGCTGGTTTGCAGCGGTTGCAGCCAGTCGAATCGATCGCGCGAACTCACCTTGACCGGCACCAAGCAGCCGCTCGCCTTGGCGGATCGGCAAGTACCCGGTCTCGCTATTACACCAGTGGTGTGGGAGGTCGATCGTTGAGTGACCGGTGAGGGCGAGCGCCCAGTTCGCGTAGAGCGCGTCAGGCTGGCGCTGCAAGTCGGACCCCGCGAAAAGACTCGCTCTGTTGCAGGGCCGCGCTGCGACGGTCGCCAAGATCAACGAGCGCGTCAAGCACCTGCAGCAGCTTGCGGGCCAGGGCAGCCGGCAACGGATGCTGTCGGTCGGCGTGCGCCTGCACCAGCGCCGCGATCGCGGCTGGTACCAAGGAGCCCTTCCAGCCCGCAGGCAGGCGCCCATCGACGATCTGCGCCAGCACTTGGTCGGCGAATGTGTCAGCCGGGTAGGCGGCACCGGAACGTTCGCATAGCGTGACGAACTGGCGAGCGACGTAGGGGTGCCAGCCGGCGACGCGAACCATGCGGTCAACCAGCGACATCACTTGGCCAAGGTCATCCCAGACGCCGTTGGCGAAGCGCGTGGCGCCGGGGGCGTGCTCGACTACCACGAACATCAGCGAATCGACTAGCTTCGGCAGGTCGAAGCCGCCCATGCGCCCGTCGTTGTAAGGCGAACGGCGCAGGTCGTCATTCTCCAACGTTCGATCGAGTACGGCCTGCAGCAGGTGCAGGGTGTCATCGCGGACCTCCGGCGCATCGAGAACTTCGCTGCAGACCATCGACACAGTGAACGGCGCGAGCAGCCGCATCGCGATCTCGTCAGGCTGCGCAAGGATCGGCCGCAGCAACCTCTGCAAGATCTCGTCGGCTGGAAGATGGGGGGCAACGCTTGCCACCATCCGACCCATCTGATCCTCCCACTCGTACAGGTTTGCATCGCCACGCTCGCGGCCGCGACGCCGCTCGGTTCGCCACACCGGGTTGATCGTGTCGAGCGTCCAGCCGATATACGCCTCGAGGGCGTCGACAAAGTGCGCACGGCCAGCGCTCGCCATGACCACCGCCACTGGGACTCTCTGCAAGACGTTCGCGGCGTACCGGCCGTCCCACAGATGGTCGGTGCTCTGCCACCCTTCGTCTTCTTCCCCGTCGAGAGTCTGCGGATTCTCAGCGTCCGGCGCGGCCCGCACCCAAGAAGGCCGTGGGCGCACCCAGGCAGGCAGCGGCCCTTGCTTACGGTACTCGTCGAGTGCCGCGGCCATCGTCGCGGCACGGTGGTCCGATTCCACATGCCGCCGTGCCTCGGTGTCTAGCCGGTGCATGTCTCGCCTGCTTACGAGCTGCGCCAACCGCAACCCGAGGTTCAGGCCACACCAGGCGAACCGCGCGTCGCGCTGCCAGCAGCCAGCGACGCCGGACAGCGCAACGAACGAAACCGCATCGAGCGGGTGCGCAATCAAGCGATAGAGCGCTTCGCGGTCGGCAGGATATTCGCGGGCCGACCTGATACGCGCGGCCAACGCATGTGCCACGAAGATCTTCGGGTGCCACGGGATCACCAATCCAGAAAACGTGTCGTCGGAGATCTCGTCCTGCGCAACGCGGAAGCATTCGATGGTGGCATCGGCCCAGGCCTCATGCCCGCTCGCATCGGCGAAACAAATCACGGCCGCTGCCGTTCCCGCAATCGCGCCTTCCGTCAACCCACTGCCAGGCATCGGCGACATCGACCGCCCTGCAGCAGCCGCATCAGCCAGCTCTTTCGCACGCCCGATGGCGTCGTCCACCGAGAAGCCCGGCGCCCATTGGCGCAACGTGAAGCACTTATCAACCCACAGCCACAACTCCATCTCGCGCGCCGCCTGCGCATGGCGTTGCAGGGCCGCTTGCACCTCGGGAGCTTCGTGTCGCGCACTGCTCATCGAGATCTGGACCACATCACTGCGGCCGGGGATCGGAGCTGCGGTGTAGTTCTCGGCGTGGCCCAACTCCGACCATAGTTCGGCGGTGCGGCGGAGCTCGGCCACATGTTCTGGGTTCTGCGCCTCTTCCTGATAGGCGAATTCCAGCTTGTTCGGGAAGTCGTCGAGAGCGGCGCGGCACGCCTCCCGCAAGGCCGTGTCGCCTCCGAGGACGAAGAGCGGTACCAGGTCGCGCAGTCCCAAGCGGCGCGACGTCATCTGGCTGCTGTCGGCGACTGCTTGTCGGTGCACCGCGTCGACGCTTGCGTTGCCGAAGCCCATCAGCCCCGCGCTTTTCAGTTGGTGCTCTTGGACCTGGCGCTGCAGGTCGAGCCGCCACAGCCGCGGGCTGCGCAACAGCGCCAAGGTCGTTGGCGAAACTTGCTTAGCTCGCAAGGCGAGGTGCACCGCGATCCCCAGGACGCCGATGCTCGTATGCCCGTCCAGCAGCTCTTGCAGCACTTCGTCCAATGGGCGTCCCGCATCGAGCTGCGCGATGGCCCAGCGCTCCAGCGTCATGAGCGCGCACTCCACAACCTGTGGCCCACCATGCCCGCGGAACCAGAAATAGTGCCGGTCGTCCCCCCAGAACTCCTGCTGTCCCCACGGGAACGCAACTACGAGCGGTAACGGCGTCGCGCTGCCATGCCAGTGCCGATGCAACTGACGCCATGCCGTGGCGGCGTGGTTCGTCACATCTCGGATTAGCGCAAGCGCCGTCGCCGGATCGCGCGTGAGCAGCGAGTGGAACGGTTCGCGGAGAGGCGAGGCGGGGAAGAAGCCCTGATGGTCGCCGCCGATCGACAGTCGATCCCAATCGTGGTGCGAAAACGAGTGGTGCATGATCGACGTGCTCGAAAGCGCGAGCTTGTCCCACCGCGATCTCTTCTCCGGCGGGACGGCCTCGGCTTCCCTGCGCCGGCGAACCTCTTCACGCGCTTCGCGACGCCACCGTGCCGATGTGTCGTCTGGCAGCTCCCTCATGAACCAGCGCTTGGCGACCCTCGCGAGCAGCACAGGATGCGTCTGCGCCAGCACCGGCGCGAATGTCATGAGCTCGCGGAACGCGCCATCGGACCAGCGCTCGATTGCCTCGACCTTCGCGAGATAGGCGTCTACCACATCAGGGTAAGCGCGCGCTGCGCGGAGCACCAACGCGCGGAGCTCCGTCTCCAGCTGTGTCGGCACCCGCGGGCGCGGCGTGCCATCGTTTGAAGGCGTGCCGTATCGAAACCGGCGGTCCACATGCTCGTCCTCGATCGCGTGCAACCACGTTGCGCACCGGGCTACGATGCGCTGCGACACTGCGTTGGGGTAGTCCGCGACAGCGACCTGCCAGGTTTCGAACAGCGTGACGAGATCCCGCAACTGTGCGTCAGGAATCGACTCGACCTGTTCGATCGCCCATGTGAGCAGGCGGCGCCACGCCGCGAAGTCGGAAGGCCAGCCTAGTGAGTCCGCGATACGGATACGCGCGGCGGCATCCAGATCGCCGCCCAGGACTCCGGACAGCACCATGGGGTTGGGTGTCGTCTTCTCTGCCTGCATCCACACCAGGAGCTTTCCGAGAAGCCGGTGGCCGTTCGCGGTCAGTGACGCAGCGAACATGTCGGCGTGCTCGGCGAAGCGCGGGCTGAAAACTGGCGCCACGAGCCAGGCTCGCAGCCACTGAGGCCGGAGCTGAGCCCGCTCGAGCGCATGGAGCTCGCGCGGCCACTGGTCGGGGAGCGGATAAGTCGCCTGCGACAGCAGCTCCACTACCCGCGCCAGGGCAGGCGGTTCGCCGACTGCGTTCAAGGTCGCGATCCATTCGTCACCCTGATCGAGCAGAAGGTGCAAGAACGACCACTCGAAGAAGATGTCGTGACTGAACTGGGCTGTATGGCCCGTGCGCACCTGCTGCACCAGGCCGTCCTCCTCCAGCGCCGGGAGCACGTCCCGCGTCGCCGGTGACAGGTCGCGGATGCGCACATTGCGGCCCAGGTCTGGCGCGCTGCGCTGAGCCAATTCGATCAACCCGCGCTGACGCGCGAGCGCCTGGGGCGCATGTGCGTCGTAGCCGCCCCGCGTCCACCAGGCCTCCACGAGGTCCACCTCCGACTGAGGTGCGAACCCTGCGGCGTATGCCGCCCGCGAGAACCCTCGAGCCAGCACCGCAGCGAAGAACGGGCGTCGTGCCAGCGCTTTTACGCGATCATTTCCGTCCGTCAGCAGCGGCCGCAGGGCTGGCAGCGAATCTGCGAGCAAGCAGGCCTCTTCGTCCGTCAAGTTCTCCACATCGACATAGCCCACGCCGCCGCTGGCGAGCAGCGCGGGAGGCACCCAGTTGCGCAGGGGCTCGATACCTGCGTCGCGCGCGGTAGCGACCACACGCCAGTCGGAAAGCGCCGGGTTCGTCAGAAGCTGGCCGAGCAAGTCGGTCACGATCGCGCGCTGTTCCGGCGCGATACGGTCCAGGCCGTCGATGAGCATCGTGGCATGACCGGTGGCCGCGACCTCCACGAGCAGCGGCTCGATCGATGTCGTCGCCAAGCCCATCGCATGAGCATGCTCCGACCAGCTCCGGCCAGAGAGTCGGTTGGCGGTAAGGAACAATGTGGTGCCATCGGCGGCCAGCCTTTGCACCAAGTCATGTAGGAGCACAGTCTTGCCGGTACCGGGTAGGCCCTTGATCAGCGTCAGACGGTGGGCCGCCATCTGAGCACCGAGCTGGTCGCGAAGCACCTGGCGCGTGAGGTGAGTCCCCCCGATGTCGTCGGCCTGCTGGTCGAGCCAGTGGCGCGTGTTGTCTCGCAGGGTTTGCATGTCGCCGGCGAACGCGGGTGCCCCCGTGAAGCGCCAGCCAGCCAGCGCGCGCAGCAGCGATGCGCGGGTGTGCACTGCGCTGCGGCCTGCGCCGTCGCGAGCGAACTGTCGCAGCAAATTCCATAGATCGCCTGCACGCTCTGGTTGCCCCGGCGTAAGCACGCGCTGTAGGCTGGCAATAACGTCGGCTTCGTGCGTCGATCCGGCGTGAAGGAAGTCAAACCGGATCAGCACCAAGTGCGAAAGCAGGCGGTACAACTGGTCGTCGGACAGTGGCGCGCCTCGGCCCTGTGCAACGACTCGAACCGCTTCGACCACAGCGCGGTGAGTGGTCGACGCGTTCCCGCCGGGGACAAAGCGTTGCATGAAGGCGGCAGTTGTGTCGGAGGCCCGAGCCCATTCGCATACGGCCGCTAAGGCTCGGGACGTCTCTTCCGCGACCGACCCCGTGACTGCTCCGACACGGTCCACATGCTCGCGAAAGTCAGTCTTTTGCAGCGTCTGCCAGCTGCGCTGGATCACTTCTCGGAAGTCGCTGTTGGTCTCAGCCCCCGAGATCGTGAGCGAACGCTTGACTTGCAGCGACAGCCGCATGACCGTTCCATCCGCTAAGGAGGCGGCATCGACGATCACGTCGTCGAGTGGTTCGCCGAAGTCGGCCTGCTGCTGTGCGACCCGATGCACGACCCTCGTGTCGAGGGCCGCTGCCGTCGTGCCTCCGACCAAGGCCGCGAGATACTGCGCCGCGACCGCGTCTTCGTAGGTGAATCCGGCACCGCCGGTGAGTTCAGGCGAAGTCATACCTTTGCCATGAGTTTCGCCCTATTGTCATCACCTCGCCAGCAATGCCTCCTAGGTTCAAACGGGACCACGTAGCCAACTCGTGCCGCGCCTCGTTCGCTCCGGATGCTGCTTTCCGGAGCGTGCCCACCGCTGCTGACCCTATTTCGGGTGGCTCTGCAAAGGTCCGTTCGGATTGCGCGAGCAGCAGCTTTGGGGCGACGAGCCCAAAGTCGCGAGCGTCGCTGATGGGTCGAACTGAGCCAGTCGCAGCAGGCCGGAGTGGTCGGACGCGTCGGGCCTACACGTTGGCAGCGGTGTGGCGACCGGGATGGGGCGCGAAGCAGTCGGTCGAAGCCGCCGGCCTTCAAGGACCGGTGCTAGTGCAAGCGGTCATTCAGGACTCTGGCTGCGACTGACTCAGATCAGTCTTTTGCTGCTCTCCACAAGAGGTCACCAGCCGCATCTCGCCTCACAATCCCACGCGTGCGTCTGTCTTCACGCCTGTTCTTCGTCGACGCCGACGACTTGCTGTACCGAATGCCGGTGAGCGCATTCCACCGGCTGTTTCAGCCTGATGCGACCGCACGAGTGCCAGCCTTCGCCGGCCAGCGGGTGCGTCTGGCCAGCGTCGTCATCGAAGTGGCCGGCACGGTAGTGCTGGGGGCGCGGCGCCTGGATTTCGACGTGCTCGAGTTCGATGCCGACGGGCGACTCGATGCGCGACGGTACGGCGCCCAGCAAGTGGCCCGCCTGAATGCGATGGTGTCGGCGGGGCTGGGGGTCGACACTGCACTATTTGGCGTCGTCGATGCCACCGATCGTTTCAAGGCCCGGGGAGGTACCTGGACGCCGTGCCCCGAACTCCGTCGGCGGATCGAGGCCGCTGCATGCGGCAGGGTGTCGACCAGCCGCGCAAGAGTGCTTGGCTGAGCGCCGCCGCCACGCGTACTCGGCGGGCAAGGTTCTTCACGGGAACGCCTCCACCAGCGTCACCGTGGCACCCGTTGCCTGCACGGCTTCGACCATGCCGTTGATGGTGCGCGGGATGTACTGGCTGGAGTCCCCCGTCAGAGGCCTCATCAGCGTCGCCGCCAGCGTCTGCGAGCTGAAGGCCCCCGAGGCCTTGCGGAAGGTCGTGTAGACGTTGAGCGACCAGCCGCCCTGGTACGGCATCACGCAGGCGAAGAAGGTCGTTGCTTCGCCGTACTTGCGCATCGATGAGTCGCCGGCCTGCGCCGTCATGATCGCGCCCTCGCAGGTGGGCACCTGCAGACTCTGGCCCGACGCGGCCGCCAGCGCGGCGAGGTTCGAGCCCTTGAAGGGCGACACCAGCTGGAAGCGGGGCGCCTTCTCCGGCAGCGGCGACGGCGGGATGGCGTTGGTGACCTGCACCGCGCTCATGTTCTTCTGCAGCGACGTCTTGACGGCCTCGGCGATCTGCGCGTGGGTCACGCCAGCAGGCGCCTTGATGTCGTAGATCGCATAGCCCGGTGTCGTCTCGACGGTAGGGGTGGTGCTGGCGCATCCGGCCAGGGTTACGAAGGCAGCCACGACGGCTGCGCGGAAAGTGGTTTGCATGAGAAGTCCTCCCAAAGGGATTTGTCTTGGTTGATGGATTGATCAGTGCATGTCCGGCCGCACAAAGCCGCCCAGGATCTCCAGGTACTGCTCGGCCTTCAGGCGGCCCAGCCGGTAGAGCAGGGTCACGCCGATGACGGCCATGTCGCCCGAGGCCACCTGGAGGTAGCCCCCTTGGCCGGCGGCCGTGCTGTGCAGAGTGCCCACGCGGACGCGGCGCAAGCCCGGACGGTCGACGAGCCAGTCCAGCAGGGCCACCTGGTCTTCCACCGTCGTAGGCCGCCCCAACGCCTGGACAAGGAAACGCAGTTGCGTCCCGCTCATCTCCAGGTCATGGGCCTCGGCATAGTCCTCGATGGCACGCTCGAGGTCCCGCACCCGGGACAGCGGCGTGCCGGGCGCGGCGTCCAGTTCCAGCATGAAGGCCACGCCGGCCCCCTGCTCGTGCTCAGCGGCCCTCATGGCCCAGCCTCGCGATCGCCTTGACCTCGTGCGGCGTCGGCTTCTCGATGCCGAGCGTGGCCACCTGGGGCTGGCGCCACAGCCACAGCATCACGAGGCCGGTGTCTTGGGAGGTGATGGGCCCCTTCAGGCCGAGCAGCAGGATGCGGTCGTTGCCCTGGCTCAAGGCGAAGAGGCCCGAGCCGACCAGGAAGCGGTTGAGGCGACGGACGAAGTGCAGCATGCCTCGCGGCTCCATGGCCGCGGTGGCACCGATGTGAAGCCACACGAGGCGGCGATCGGGTTGGGGAGTGATGCGAACGTTCATGCGAGATCTCCTTGAGTTTTCCGGTTGAAACTGGATGACGACACTGGGAGGGCGTGCGCTGGTGGGCCGCGGACGAACGGCCGGCGGCTCGGGTAGACGCGGTGCATCGCGCACCTCAAGACGCCAGCAGCAGCGTGGTCGAGCGGTTCACGAAGATCGTCAGACCCTGGGCCCTGCGGCGCGAGGCGTCGAGAACGCGCAGCGACTGGACGCCTCGGCTCGAGGCGAGCCAGTTCAGCACCATCCCCTTGCGGCGCACGTCCACGCCGCCTTGCCCGCTGAGGTGCAGGCAGATGCCCCGTCCATCGGAGGGCAGTTGCTCGACCTGCAGTCGCAGGCCACTGGCGAAGACCTCGAAGGTCTTGCGCCAGGTATCGGCGGCGGCGTTGTCCAGGGTGTCGTGCAGCCGCACGGCCACCGCCGGAACGCTCATGAGCATGGCGGGCGGGAAGGTGCTGTAGTCGAGGTGCAGCGGGTCGAGGTCGGTCATGTCGGTGGGTCCTTTGAAAATGAAGGGATGAGTTCGCCCGGCGCGGTGGCCGAAGCCACCTCGCAAGACAGGGGTCGAGGGGTTGTTTGCCCGGCTAGGCCGAGGGAGCGGTGCCCGGGGGCTGGGGCGCCTGGTCCGCTGGAGCAGGAGCCGGGGCAGATCCAGGCGCAGGGGCCGCGACGTTGGTGGTCGCGAAACGCGTGGCCAGCAGGCGGTCGATGGCCGAGCCGTCCTGTCGGGTCAGGTTCGGGACGAATCGGCCATACACCGTGAACAGCATCTGGCCATTGGCATGGCCGAGCTGGTTCGAGATCCACTGAGGGTTCTCGCCCGACGCCAGCCACAGGGTCGCCGCCGTGTGGCGCATCTGGTAGGGCCTGCGCTGGGCCAGTCCCAGGTGGCGCAGCAGCGGGTACCAGACTCGGTCGCTGAAGTTCTTGTTGTCGATGGGCAAGCCCTCGCGGTTGCAGAAGACGTACTCACTAAGCTTGCCGCTGACCTCCCACTGGCGCTTCAGCGCCTCGTACACGGGCTGCGACATCTGGATGTCGCGCTGGGAGCTGTCGGTCTTGGTGTATTCGTCCTCGCCAAGCACGAAGGTCTCTCGCACGAGGATGAGGCGGCGGTCGAAGTCGACGTACTTCCACTTCAGGCCGTTGACTTCGCCCGTGCGCATGCCCGTCAGGAAGCGGACCTGGAGGTAGTCGCGCCAGTCCATGCGCACCGTCTTCAGGATCCGGTCGACCTCTTCGAGCGTGAAGGGGCGGACGTCGGACTTGCGGGTCTTCAGCGGCTTGACGGTTGCGAAGGGCGAGGCGAAGCGGTGGGCCTCTGCAGCGTCGGCCATCACCTGGCGCATCACGGCCAGGACGTTGTTGATGCGCTTGGCGCTCAGCTTCTCGCCTGTGCGGCCGGGCTTCTCTCCCAGCTTGGCGCGGAAGACGAGCACATCCGACTTCGTGATCGCGCCGACAGGCTTGTCGCCGAAGGCCGGCAGCAGGTGGCCGTTCAGCGTCGAGTTCAGCACCTTGATGTGCGAGCGGCGCCATTCGATCTGGTGCTCGGCGAGCCAGGTGGTGACGAACTCGCGAAAGGTGGGGGTCGAAGCGACCGACACTGCTGCTGCGACAGCCACTGGCGCAACCGGCTGCGGCGGCGCGGCCGCGGCCTCTGCTTTGCGCTTGAAGCGCTTGCTGTTCGGGAAGGTGGCCGTGTAGTCGAAAGTGCCGGCCTTGATCTCGGCCTCGATCGTCTGCAGCGCCCTTTCCATCTTCTTGCGGTTGGGTGGCGTGTCCGGCAGCAGCGTCTGCTCTCGGCAGCGCTCACCCTCGTAGCGGAAGTCGAAGAACAGCAGGCCGTTGTCCTGCCTGGCGCGAACGCTACCCATGGAGCACCCCACCATTGGCCATGGGAATCGAAGCCTTGCTGGCGCTCGACGAGATCATCATGTCGCGCTCGATGTTCTCCCACAGGTAGAGGATCTTGCGTCCACCGAACGGTCGCACATAGTGCGTGCCTTCAAGCAGCACGCTGTCCTTCAGGCGCTCGCGGATCGTGCGCTCGTCGTACTTGAGCTTGAGCGCCAGCTCTATGGTCGTTAGATAGGTGGTTCCCGCCACTGTCGTCCTCCATCCAGAAGTTGCACAATGTGGATGACAAATTTCCATCTCAACGGCTTTTTTGTCGTCCTGAATGACATTCTTCACCGCAAAATGCCGCCTGTCAAGTCTTTTTGTCGTTCTGGATGAACTTTTATTTTCTAAGACGACATGATCAAGTGCCATCTCTCTCGCCTGATGGGTGAGCGCAAGCTCAAGATCGCCGATGTGGCCCGGGAGACCGGGCTGCACCGCAACACGATCACGCTGCTATACGAAGAGACAGCGGCGCGGGTGGACCTGGACGCCATCAACCGCCTCTGCCAACTGTTTCAGGTACCCGTAGGTGAACTCCTCGAGCACCTGCCCGATGCACCAGTTCCTCCCGCATCCCGGAGGGGCGCGCGTTGATCTCCGCCGACGCCATCGCAAGATGACCTTAGGGCTCGACGGCGATCAAAGTGGACGATGACGAGAGGCTGGGCCCGCGAGCGCCAGGCCTTCAGGAGCCAGGAATCGAAGCAGTGTTGGCGGGAGCAGAGATCCGAGCGGGCCAGTGCGACGAGTCAGGGATCTGCTTCGGCCAACTCCTGCTCGTAGACCATCGACATCACCTGCACCTGGCGTGACGTGATGCGCCCGAGTTCCAGTGCGTCCAGACGCGCCTGCATCGCCCGGCCCGGCTTCCACGTGCATCCGCGGCCGGCGAAGCGGGTCGTCGCATCGGCGACGCCGTCGCTTCCAAAAGACCGGACCGTGGAATCGAAAGCGACATCCAAGCGAGCGGCCTGCTCGCGGTCCATGCGATCGATATCCAGCCCGTCGCGGGCACCAAAACTCAGGAACGCGAAGGTCCGGTGAACCACGCGACCAGGACGGCGGTCGCGGAGCTCGACGACCAGGCTCGCCCACTGAACATGAGAACCTGCGAGCGAAGACGCAAGTGCAATCGTGGACGCGCAAGGCGACGGAAGTCCGCTTCGTAGAGCCGCTGGATCTGGGCGTGACTCACAACCAGAAACGCGCGCGAAGCGAGGCTCATGCCAAGGGAGTCTAGATGCCGCAGGAGCGCACAGCGAGAAGGGCCACACGCCCTTCGCGTTCGTGGCCCTTCTCGCTGCCGAACTCCTTCGCAACAGCGAAGCGTAGAACGCTACGCCGGCACCTCTGGCAAGCCCCGATAAGTGGGCCGAATCGCGGCCCAAGTAGCGACAATAACTGCGTCGGCTACACTAGCTGCAGTCGGACATTAACTGCTCTCCTAGCTCTTCCAGGTCGTGAGTGTAACTGCAGTCATCGTCACCAGTTGTACCCAGCGCAAGGCGGGCTCTGTTCGCGTGGACGTCGCTCAGTTGCCTGAGTTTGCCTCGCTCCACTCTCTTGCAGGTGCATGGCAGCGCGCTCTCGGGATGGAAGGTGCGCGCTTGGCGGCGCGAAGCCTCTACCAGGGGCGATCAATCGTGGACGCCGCAGCCTCCGCGGCATCCCTAGGAGTGCCTTGGTATGTGGTCTCGGCGGGCCTCGGGCTTGTCCGCTTCGATCAACCTGTTCCGGCCTACGAGTGCACTGTGACTGCGGGGGCTGATCTGCATCGCCGACTGAAGGCTCTAGACACACAAGTTCCCCAGTGGTGGGAGGCGTTGACAGACTCGTCGCCGCATCCCCTGTCCAGGTTGATTGCCAAGTCGCCAGCTTTGGTCGCGCTTCCCAGCAGTTATCTGCGCTTGGTGTGTGGCGACCTGGCGCGGGTTACGCCCGCCAGGGCCAAGTTCTTGCGGATCTTCACCTCCCCCGCGGGCACTCAGTTCGTGCCGAGCCATCTACAGAGTTGTGTGATGCCTTACGACGAGCGTCTGGAATCTGTGCGCGGCTTCTCGGGCACACAGGCGGACTTTGCGCAGCGGGCTTTGCGGCACTACGTGGAAGTGCTACAGGCGACACCGCTGCCGCTGGAGGACGCTCGCGTGGCGGTAGCCGCGAGCTTGGCCAATCGTCGGCGGCGACGGCGCTCTATGGGTCAGCGCATGACCGATGACGAGATTCTGAAAGTGTTAGTTGCACAGTGGAGCCGGCACTCCGGCAGCAGTACGAAGCTGCTGCGCTACCTGCGTGATGAGGCTCAGATCTCCTGCGAGCAGAAGCGGTTCAGCCGCCTGTGGCAGGGCCTGTCCGCACAGATGCGAGCGTGAAGATGAAAGTGGCCAAGAAGGCACCCACCGGTCGACAGGAGTTGGTCGTGCGCGCCCTGCACACCACCCAAGGCGAAGGACTCGACGTCTACGCTTTCTTCATCAAAGGCGGAGACATTGTCCGGGTAGCAGACATTTCGCGCATTGAGCGCGACGCGGCCGACGAACTCAAGGGATTTCAACGCCCGGAGATCCGACAGCACGTCAAGGGCATCGTGGATTACCTTAATCAGGGTGAAGTCCTCTTTCCCAACGCCATCATCCTGGCCCTGGCTCCTGACGTGAAGTTCGTCGCTTCTCGGGGCAGCAAGCCGGCAGGCGACTCCAGAGTGTCCGAGAGCGGCACTTTGACCCTGCCCATCTATGCCGAGGGCCAGCGCGTGGCCTGGATCGTCGACGGGCAGCAGCGATCGATTGCGCTGTCCCAGGCGCGGCACAAAGAACTGGCAGTGCCGGTGATCGGCTTCGTGTCAGACCAACTCTCCGTGCAACGCGAACAGTTCATTCTGGTCAACAAGGCCAAGCCCCTGCCGACGCGGTTGATCAATGAGTTGTTGCCCGAGACCGCGACCTTCGTACTGCCGCGGGATCTGGTGGCACGCAAGGTGCCTGCGGAGCTGGTTAGCACCTTGAACCAAGATCCGGCGTCTCCGTTCTTCCGCTTGGTCAAGCGCGCATCGGATCGGGGGGCCTCTGGGGCGGTGGTCACGGACACCGCGCTGCTATCGTTGATCAAGAGCAGTCTGTCCAATCCGCTGGGAGCCCTGGCACCGTTCAAGTCGGTCGGACGCGAGGGCGGCGGCGATGTGACGAGCATGTATCGCCTTCTGACAACCTATTGGTCAGCGGTGAAGGCCGTGTTCCCGGAGGCCTGGGGCAAAGACCCGAAGCAGAGTCGGCTGATGCACAGCGCCGGCTTGATGGCCATGGGGTTGCTGATGGACGCGATTTACGCGCGCCTTACCCCAGACTCAGAGGTTGCCGCCGTCCAGCGCGAGCTTGAGAAGGTCGCACCGTATTGCCGCTGGACCAAGGGAACCTGGGAGACGCTGGGTTTGGCTTGGAACGAGGTGCAAAACACCCCTCCTCATGTGAAGAAACTGCAGGACGCGTTGGTGCGCGCCTATGCCGCCAGCAAGATGGCCTCGAAATAGCATGAAGTTCCTGTACTCGGATACGCAGGACTACGTCGACCCCAGGTACGACTTCCTGAACGATCGCTCCAGCACTGGCCGCGAGCGCTACTGGTCGGACGTCTATGCACATGAGTTCATGGATCCGGCACCCTATGACGGCCTGCTGGTTTCAATGAGTGCAGTGCGGCAAGCATCGGGTGTGGCCGCATCGAAGGTTCGCTATTCCACGCGGGAGGAGCAACGTTTGTTGCGCGACGGCGCCCGGCGGTTCCTGCGTTATGGCGGACCACGGTTCAAGGACGCGATGCTGATGGGCGATTGCGGCGCCTTTGCCTATGTAGAGCATCCGGTCCCAGCCTATGCTCCTGAGGAGGTGGTGGAGTTCTACACCGAGGCAGGATTCACTCACGGAGTCTCTCCCGACCACATCATCTTCGACTGCGATCTGTCCAACCCGCCGGAGCGGGCGGTGGATCCCGAGACCAGGCAGCGGTTCGCCATCACGTTGGCCAATGCTGAAGTGTTCCTGGGATTGGTCAAGCGCGAAGGGATGCCGTTCGAGCCGATCGGGCCGGTGCAGGGTTGGTCGCCCAAGAGCATGGCCGAGGCGGCGCATCGGCTGGAGCGGATGGGGTACAGCTACCTGGCCATCGGTGGTCTGGTGCCACTGAAGGTCGAGGCCATCAAGGCCGTGCTTACAGCGATCCGGGAGCGGATCCGGCCCGAGACCAACATCCATCTGTTGGGGTTTGCAAAGGCCGACAGCATCCACGAGTTCACGGGCTTCGGGATTGCCAGTTTCGACTCGACCTCGCCTCTGATCCGAGCCTTCAAAGACGAGAAGGCGAACTACTACAGCGAAGGCTCAAATGGCCGACTGGAGTACTACACCGCCATCCGGATTCCGCAGGCCATGGAGAACGCCCGCCTGATGCAAGGTATCAAGCGCGGCCAGTTCAGCGCTGAGGATCTACTACGCCGCGAGCGACGTGCTTTGGATGAACTGCGTGCGTACGACCGCGGGGCGTCGTCGGTGGATGCCACGTTGAACGCGGTGATGGACTACCACCAGTTCCTGCTTCGCGGCGACGGCACGGGCGCCGAGCGCCAAGACAAGGCGTTGGGCAAGACCGCCGCGCTGGTGCAACGCACGCTGGAGCATCAGCCGTGGAAGCACTGCGACTGCGCCGTGTGCCGTGAGATCGGCGTCGAAGTGATCATCTTTCGATCGAGCAATCGCAACAAGCGCCGGGGGATGCACAACCTCGGTGTCTACCACCGTCATCTACGCAAGACTCTCGGGGAGACCGCGTGACCACCTACCGATTCAAAGCCGTCCGGGCGCAGCAGGCGCCCGGTCACGATGTCTTTGTGTTTGCCGCGCATCCTTCCGATGTGCTGTCGTTTGCGGCGATCGAGCGCGTTGCGCGTGCTGACGACGGGCAACTCAAGGGGTTTCAGCGGCATCAGGTTGCCTCCCACATTCGCGATATCCGCGACTACCTGACGCGCGAGGATGCACTGCTGCCCAATGCAGTGATCGTGGCCTTCATTGAGGGCGTGAAGGTCAAAGACCTGTCCGACGGTCTGGTACAGGTTCAGATCGACGTTCCGCAGGGCGAGCCTCCGGGGTTCGTGGTCGACGGCCAGCAGCGACTCTCGGCGCTCGCAGGCATCGACAAGCCGGACTTCCAGGTGTTCGTGTCGGCACTGGTCTGCAAGGACTACAACGAACTGCGTCAGCAGTTCGTACTGATCAACAACACGCGCCCCTTACCCAAGACGCTGATCTACGAGTTGCTGCCCAATGTGGAAGGCCTGCCCGAGCGGTTCACACAGCGCAAGTTCTCAGCGCGCATTGTCGACATGCTTAACTTCACAAAGGGGAGCTCGCTCCACGGTGAGGTGAGGCAGCACACGAACCCAACGGGGATGATCAGTGACACCGCGATGCAGCGTCTGATCATGAACTCGGCCTCTGACGGCGCGCTTCGCAGCCTGATGCACTTCGATGACCGTGAGGAGCGGGCGTTTCACCTGGTGAGCGAGTTCTTCCATGCGGTGGCCAAAGTCTTCGGGCCGGCCTGGTATGGCATGGCTCCGCGGTTCTCGCGGCTGCGGCACGGCGCCGGAATCGTGGCCATGGGCTTTGTCATGGATCACCTCTACAGCCTCGAGGGGGCGACTGAGCGGGACCAGTTCGAGCCCGGCTTGCGCTTGCTGGCGCCATACACGGCCTGGACCAGCGGCCAATGGCCACTAGAGTCGTGGGACACGCGCCCCTGGAACGGCATCCAGAACACGCCGAGTGACATCGATCTGCTGACGCGCTACCTCGTCAGCTCCCTCAAGAAGGCGCTGCGCAAGCCGCGTCGCATTGCGAATGGATGACGTCATGGAACGCAAGGCACTGGTGCTGTTTTCCGGAGGACAGGACTCAGCCACCTGCCTGGCTTGGGCGCTTGATCGATACGCCCATGTCGAGACGGTCGGGTTTCACTACGGGCAGCGTCATGCGGTGGAGCTCGATTGTCGTAAGGTCGTTCTGGATCGACTGAGAGCGGAGTTCCCGACATGGGCCCCCAGACTAGGCGCCGATCACATGCTCGACCTGGCGCTTCTGGGTCAGGTCAGCGACACCGCCCTCACTCAGGATCGCGAGATTGAGTTTGCGGCATCTGGGCTGCCGACAACGTTTGTGCCGGGACGCAATCTGCTGTTCTTCACCTTTGCCGCCACGGTGGCTTACCGCCGTGGCCTGTCGGTGCTGGTTGGAGGCATGTGCGAAACCGACTACTCCGGCTACCCGGACTGTCGTGACAACACGCTCAAGGCGCTGCAAGTCGCGATTAGCCTGGGACTGGATGCACCGATGGTGGTGGAGACACCCTTGATGTGGCTGAGCAAAGCCCAGACCTGGAAGATGGCGAAGGATCTGGGAGGTGCATCCCTAGTGGAGTTGATCCGAACGGAAACGCACACCTGCTATCTGGGCGATCACACGACGCAGAACGCTTGGGGCTATGGCTGTGGCCAGTGTCCCGCCTGTGACCTGCGGCGCAAGGGCTTTGAGTTCTTTAACGCTGCGGAGGCCGCATGAGCGTCACCCCCTTTTCACTATCGGTGCTTCATGCCGCCAGCAGCCGGTTCGAGGCGGCCCGGCGGGTCAACATGCTCCCTGACGGGCATCGATGCCGCAACCTGCACGGTCATGGGTTCACAGCCACGGCGTACGCCCGCGTGCCCGCGGACTGGGTGACCTACCCCGGCGGTGAGGTGGCGGCACTGCAGCGGCAGGTAGATCGCTGTGCCGGTCTGCTGAACTACGGAGTGCTCAACGACAAGGTAGCCCAACCGACCGACGAGAACCTGGCAAGGTGGATTCGTGACCGGCTGGATGCCCCGGGTATTGATCGCGTTGCCGTACAAAGCACGCCCCACCAAGGCGTCGAGGTCGACGCCCGCGACCATGCACATGTGTGGCGCCGCTACCGGTTTCAGGCTGCCCATCGTCTGCCGCATGTGCCGCTGGGCCACAAGTGTGGGCGCCTGCATGGGCATGGCTTCGAAGTCATTGTCCATGCTGACCAGGATCTGGCGGGGGCCGATCTGAGCATCGACTATGACCACCTGGACGATCTGTGGGCGCCGATCGCGGCGGAGGTCAACTACCGCTGTCTAAACGACGTGCCCGGCCTGTCCAATCCCACCAGCGAGATGATCTCGTCATGGCTGTGGGAGCGTCTGAAGCCCGAACTGCCCGCGATGTCGTGGGTGACTGTCTACGAGACAGCCTCGTGCGGCGCGACCTACGACGGTGCCAACTATCAGATCTGGAAAGACTTCACCGTCGACAGCGCGGTGCAACTCCGCTACGCACCGGCCAACGATCCGCGGCATCGGGTCCATGGGCACACCTACACGCTGCGGCTGCATCTTGGGGCGCCGCTGGACCAGGTCCTGGGATGGACGGTGGACTTCGGGGACGTGAAGGCGGTGTTCGATCCAATCTTCAAGTCGCTGGATCACCACCCACTGCATGAACAGGCTGAGCTGGCCGATGGGGACACGACGACGATTGCGTGCTGGCTGCATGAGCGCACCCGGCGCGAACTGCCCCAACTGACACGGGTCGACTTATTCGAGTCGGAGGGTTGTGGCTCGATGGTGGGTATCGATCTGGCGGGGCCGGCCTTGCCGGTGTAGGAGATGACGTACTCGGTGAAAGAGATCTTCTACACGCTGCAGGGGGAAGGCTTGCAGGTGGGGATGCCAGCCGTGTTCTGCCGTTTTGCGGGCTGCAACCTTTGGACGGGGCGCGAGGCGGATCGGGCGTCTGCGGTCTGCCGCTTCTGCGACACGGACTTCGTGGGGACCGATGGGACCCTTGGCGGCAAGTTCGAGACGGCCAAACGCTTGGCGGACCAGATCGCGGCGCTTTGGCCCGAGGGCGATAGGCGGCATCGGCTGGTGGTGGCAACCGGCGGCGAACCGCTGCTCCAGATCGACCGTGCACTGATCGATGCGCTGCATGCACGGGAGTTTCGGATTGCGGTGGAGACAAATGGAACGATCGCGGCACCCGAAGGCATTGACTGGATATGCGTTAGTCCCAAGGCGGGATCCGAGTGGGTGCAGCGACGGGGACATGAGCTCAAGCTGGTATTCCCGCAGCCGGGTTTGATGCCCGACGACCTGCCCTGGTCGGAACTGCAGTTTGACCACTTCCTGCTGCAGCCCATGGATGGCTTGGAAGCGTCGCGCAACACGGCGAAAGCGGTGGAGTACTGCCAGGCGCATCCTCAGTGGCGCCTGTCGTTGCAGACGCACAAGATGCTGGGAATCAGGTAGTTGCTCGCCCAGCCTAATTGATCGATCTGCTACCAACTGGTCGAGGTCCAGTCTCACGATGCAACCCACCCAACCTCCCGTCGATGGCAGTGTGAGTCCAGACCCCAGTGGCCGTTGTGATGTGGGACCCTCCACGACGGCTGCGGCGTCGAGTCGAGCACTGAACTGCGCGAAGCGGCCATCGCTGCGCAGCGCGCCTGGAACTTGTCGGTCGGCTGATCGGCGGCGCTCTGCCCGCGATTGGCGTACCGTTCGCAGTTCAGCTTGCTTCGTCACCGAAAGGACCGCCCGCACGAAGCAACCCACAGCTTGCTTCTGAGTTACGCCGAGCACAGATCCGCGCTAGTGCCAAGACGCCTCCACCACACACCTCTCGCTCAGCCTCCGGGCTCCTGCTGTAGACCCAGTAAGTTCGGCCTGAGCGGGCTATAGCATCGCCTCACTTCGGGCGCACAGCACCTGCTTCTAAACTCAGGTTTGCTTGAACGCTCGGGGTCAGAAGCTGCAACCATGATCATCAAGCCGCCGTCAGCCGAGGTACTCGCCGCCTGTCATCAACTGGATCGCGCAGTTGGTCGCTTCCTAGACGCGCGCCAGCGTCTCCAAGTCGGCCGATTCGAAGCGGACATCGAGGCCTGCCTGCTATTCAATCTGGTCGCGCGCCATGTCGAAGCGGTGATCTCGCTGGCACGCACCGACCTTGCGCTGCTGCCCGCAGCCTACGCGACTGCAAGAAGCGCATTCGAAACCGCGACGAAGGCGGCTTGGATGGTTGACTCGGATGACCCTTATGCACGAGAAGCGCGCTGGCTGGCGCACATTGCCGAAGAGGAGCGCGTCTACCAGCGAGCGGCTGGCCGGTCACCAGACACAGCAACTAGGGCCAACTACCTATCATACGCAGAGCAGCTTCGGGGCTTCAGAACTGCCGTCCATGCAGCTTTGCCGTCGAACGTTTCGCTGCCGAAGGGGAACCCAAGCGTCGAGGAGGCTTGTCGTTTGATTGGTGGCGAGCGGCTGTACTCCCTGTACATCTACCTCTCGCAATTTGTACACGGCGGGCATCTCGCCACGAGCCTTTATCGTCAGCATCTTGGAACAGAGAAGCAGCTTGGGGAGTTCATCACACAGGGGCACTGGTACGTCGCCCTACGAATCTGCTGGCTGAGCATCAGCCACCCCGCTGTAGTAGTCCTTTCCCGCTTGTCCGGAAGTCGTGGTGACTACCTCGATACCGCAGAACGCGCGGCCATCGAGGCCGCCATTGACGCTACAAGATCGCCTTCTTTGACCACCCTACACTGAGCTCACGCCAACCTTGGCCTTCCAGGCTTGGTACCTCGGCCCGCTGAAGCCTCGCTTTCTGCGCGGCACCATGATTGGTAACTCGGCATTTGCACCCGTCGGTCATCGACTGGTTGCTTGAGGGATGAAATGCTCCTCGACGGCTCGCAGGAGGCTTGAAACCCCTTTGCCTTGCGAAAATACCAGAGGTTTGTCCTTCCGATGGGCTCGGATGAAATCAGTCGCCGCGTGTTTCGCCGCTGCCCATGCGATCACGAATAGATCCGTATTTATTGCCAAGGTTCGAAGTTGTGCGGTACCACCTTGGTCGGAACTGCACTGGACTTCGAGATCCATTGCTAGCCCTTGCAACGCGATCTTTGCTTGGCGGCTCGCGCTCTCCACGAGTGAGTAGATCGCAATTGATTTTCCGCGTAGACGCGTCGCCAACGCTTCGGCGTGCTGGGATGGAGGCGGCTCGTCCAAGGCCCAACCGAACTCAGCTGCTAGGCTCTGTACTGCTGCGTGCTGTAGAGCACTTAGACGCCCACGGAGGGGAGCCAGACGCGCGAGGATTGAGTGGACCAACCGCTCTCTCGCTGCTGGATCTGGTGCAGGGGCGCGCATAAAACTCTCGATCATTTCGAGCGTCCAGTAGACCATCCTCACGCCGAATCCCTCTCCGGCAATCTCCTCTACGTCTGCAGCAAGATCTCGATACTGAGCGGTGTCGGTTCCTAGACAAAGCAAGGCGTCGACGAGAGTAAGACTGGACTCGTAGACGGACGCACCTCTCGCGCTTCCAAGTGCAAGCAGTGTCAGTAGACTGGCGTAGACCGATCTCATCGCCAAGTTGGGGAACCGCGGGTCACGTTGAAGTGCTGCAACAATGTACGGGAGTGCCTGCGCACTGCGCTCCGCGGCCAATGAGTCGTTCTGGGCACGCTCCAACGCGGTCAATAGATCGGAAGCCGCAGCCGGATCGGTCGCCTCGCCTGCGATTGGCCACTCTTCGGCGCCCAGGCGCGCCAGCGCCAGCGCGTTCGTAAAGGACGGGTCTGAGGTGCGTGCGAGCCAAGATGACCAAGAGTTGGGAACTCTCGAACCGCCTGCTTCTTCTTCCAAAGCACGCAAGGCGGAGCGGAAGGGCTCTGCGCGAGCCAACTCAGCACGTTGCTTGTCGTCCAAGCGGGCGAGTGCCGTAAGCGCGGCCGACATGGCGTCCACGCTCTCTGCCTCCTCCCCGGCAACGAGTCGATCTCTAGCCTCATCGGCCACGCCCAAGCGAGGTCCAGGTTCTCCCTCGGGCACCCCGGATGGCGCGAAGCGGGGAGCCAGCCAGCCAAGATCTCCAGATCGACCCGAGGCCGCCCTCCTCAGATCTTCGCGCGAAGGAGATGCAATGGCCTCGAGTGCCACTAGGCGCCAGCCGCCAGATCGAAGGGACGGCGGCAGTGGAACCTTAAGCATCGGTGCGGCCAGATCACGCACCTCTTGTGCATACAGTGCCTCGACCGCTGCTGCATCGCCAGTGTCGAACCGCGATGCCAAGCGGGCTTGATAGAGCGCTTCCAGCAGCAGGGCAGTAATTGCGGGCGTGCGTCGAGCGCGGGTCAAGTTCGCAAAGCCGGCCATGTCAACGATGCCAACCCAATCTTCAAAGGTGGCCAGCAACTGCGCATGGAGGAACCGCAGGTTAAGCGCGTCCACCCGAAGTTCATCACGCAGCCGATTGAGTACCTCCTCTGCGGCCTGCCGCATACCGACGTTAAGGTGATCCTGAAACCTCGCAAGGAGCCAACTCGTAGGCTCTGGGGCCGCGCGCGACAAGGAAGGCGCCCGATTGAGCGTCTGATGTGCACGAACTAGTGCTCGGAGGGCAAAGTCCCTATCGCCTGGTCCGCTTGGGAGCCTGATGGCAGCGGTAATGCCTTGACCGGCTTCGGCTATGACGCTGAGCAGATCAGAAGAGACCAAATCGCTGGATGGCACGCCATCAAACGAAGTGAGGGTCGGTCCGGCGAAGGCTCGTAAGACTGGACAAAGGCGACGCCAGTCGGCGGGTGATGCAACTGCGACAACAATAAGTTGTCCGTCCATTGCCCGATCGGGAATCAGCGCTCCCGGGAACGCAGGGTCAACGGTGGTCTGGAGCAGCTGATCGCACAACGCTTCGGTGCCCGGGGGAAGCTCTAGAGTCCTCGAGCGCGCGCGCAACGTCGAGACGATATTGCTCGCTGCTTCTTGGTCCGCCGCGATCATCTAAGCCGCTCTCCCCACTGCAATGCCAGTTGCTCCGCCTGCTCAGCGATGGCGGCAGGATCGGTTCGCAAGACGAGGTGCTCACCGTTCACTGAGATGCCGTTGAAGGTGAGGTTCATTGAGCCACTAAGAAAGTAGTCGTCACCAAGCAGGCCCTTTGCATGGAAGTCCTTCTCGACGATCCACTTAACTTGATCTCCAAATCGATCCTTGAGTTGCAGCAGTCGCGCAATGAAGTATTCGTTGTGGCCATGCTCGCGAATAATCAACTTAACGTGGGTGCCGCGCCCCAGCAGGGCCCTCAGGACCTGCGACAGGCGAATTGGAGAAGCAGGCCAGTCCGGCTCCATCGCGGCGAAGCGACGAGCCGAGTTATCCAAGACCTCCACGTCCGAGATCCACGCAAAGAACAGCCACAACGTCCGGCTCGGACTGATGAGTTCGGCGGCGAACAGCGATTGCAGTAAGTCGCGCACGCCGCGGGCCTGCTCGGGCCCATGGAGGTCGCGAGCCGGGAAGCCCGTCATGCGTGCTCCCTCAACAGAAGATCGACGAGGATGCAGTCCTCGCCTCGTTGGATCCGCTCAACGACCGGGAAGAACTGCAGGACGCCGACATCTGCCGGCGTTGCCGCTAGCACCACCAACGCAGCACGAAGCTCTCGTGTTTGCTCCGTGCTAGCGCGTAGGCGACAGGCACCATCAGATGCAAAGGCAGCAGCTACTGCTTCCCTCCAGCCCGGTGTCGACAGGTCGATGGTTCTGATTGCCCGCCTTAGGAGCAACTCCCTGACAACGGCGGGATCCGTGGCACGTCCCTTGCGGTACGGGTTGTATGCGCAGAGGCTTGCACGCCTGACTTCGCACGCGCGTGGCCACAGCATCCCGAATACCGCTGCAAAGACAGAGACGCTGGCAGCCGCGGCAGCGGGCAAACTGGCGAGCAGATAGGTCCGTATTCTCTTGCTCCAGACCCAGTCGCTGCTCACGGCGTAGGCAAACTCGCGTAGTCCGATGGCCATATCGAGGCGAATCTCAAGGTTGTCCCAGTGCGCCGTCAAATCGCCAAGAAGGTCGTCAAGTGACGGGTCAGCGCCCGGCCTTAACAATCGACTGTTAAGAGTGACGGTCAGTGCATGACTGAGATCAACGCCGCCATGCCTTGTCAGAGTCAAGGATAGGTCGTGCCACACTGCGGCTGACTCCGAGTGCGACTCGGTCGCGCGCAGGCGAGCGACCCCTTCCCGTACGGCGGGATCGGTACGAGACAGAGACAAGATCCGCTTCAGCGCGCCGTCTACCAACTCAAAGTCAGTCGGCGCGAGCGCTGCTTCGACGGCATCAAAGAAGCAAGCAGGCTCTCCTGCAAACCGCTCCGCAAACGACTGCAGTACGCCCGCGCCGCCGAGCGTGGTCTCCGTGATCCATATTGAAGAGTGTTGTCCCGCGGGCGCCTCCCAAATGTCCACCAAAAGGTTGTCTGCGGTGGCTTGGCGCGGCGCTGCAGCGATGCAGGCTTGAAGCATCGCTTCGCCGAGGGTGTCCAACACAAGACGACGCAGCCAAGTGTCGAATGTCGAAGAATCGAGTTTCAGCGCTTCGCGAACTATGTCTCTGAGGCCTTCACGAACCTCAGGGCGTGCCAGATGAGAAGCGAGCGCTCTTTGAAGTCGCGGAGTCGCGCGATGGCTCGGAGGGTCCGACGAGCTGTCCGGGTCGTCGGGCGTGTCGCCTGCGTCACCGTTGAGATCTATGTCCTCATCGTCAGACCAGGTGACGGGCACATCTCCGAAGTAAGAATGCATGACGTCTTGGAGCACCTGATCCAAACGCGTTTCGGACAGGAGGTCATTGGCGATGCTCGCCAAGTCTTGACCAGATGCCACTCCCGAGGCAAGCGCTGCGGTGAGCATCTGAAAGAGCCAATCGCGCTGAAAGACGTTGACCTCTGGCGGCAATCGCTCATCATCCCGCAGGCGCTCCCGCAGGTAGGCAAGTTTCGAGTCTCGCAGGATTGGCGGGCTCAGAAGGCCGCTAGTGCATTGATCACCTGAGGGCAGATTGACATCGAGTCGAAAACCATCAACTTCGATTTCGAAACCAATGGCAGCAGCTCGGTTGTCATCGCTGCGGAAGTGCGTCGCTACCGCAAACTCATTTCGGAGAGTCCGAACGTTTGCGTGCGCTCTCGGTGCAAAGCGACGGACCGCAGCGCTGGCGCGAAAGCGATGTAGGTAAAAGTCCACCCTGGACACGTACGGCCGCCATGCCGACCGCGGCGAGACAGCGACGCTCACGGGAGCGCCCATGGCAAGGATGTCAGACCGCCAGGTCAGTTGTGCGTTACTGCTGGGCAGCACTTCGCGGTGGTCGACCTTCTGCATGCGAACGGTCCAGGGACGGTAGACGAGCAATGGACCCTCGTCGCCCCGGTCGTTCAATGTGGCGGTGAACTCGCCGACAAACTCGTGCTCCTCGGCATAGTCGCTAATGCGGCAGTCCTGGACCGGCACCGCAGGATCGACAGGAATCCAGTGCGACAAGCCACCTCGCTCGAAGGCGAACCGTCTCGTGACCCGCCCTGGCACAAGTTGCCGAAGAGCTTGGAGCACGGGCATGTTCTCCGTTCGCCACTCGTGCCTCGTGGTGGCCGGTGGTATCTCGATCCGGACTTCGGGCAGGCTCAGGTCACTAAAGAGGTTGCGCGGCACAAAGTCCGGCATTGGGTGATATGGCGCATGCAGGTCCAGTGCCCCACTGGCGGCAGGAAACGCCAGCTTCCATTGGCGGAACAGCCTTCGGGTGAGAGTGGGCACGACTTCGAGGAGCAGGGAGCGGGGTGCTCCCCAGAGTAGGCCTTGTGCCGTGCTTTCATCGACGCAAAGCGCGCCCATGAGATGGCGGCGAAGCGCGGTGACTTCAGCGTCATCACCTTGAACCAGACTAGCGAGCTTTGCTCTGATCTTCTGCAGCACTGCGGACACCGCGGGAGGTGGATGCTCGATGGGCCTGCTGAGGACATCCCACGCCCACGCCTTCTCGTAGCCCGCTGTCTCTGCAGCAAGCCAATCGAAAAGCGCGAAGGTCGCCTGCATCTTTAGGATGTACGGGTTTCCTATAGGGAGATGCTGCGGCTCGATGTGCGGATCGAAGAGTCGCTCGAAAGACTGATAGAGCTCTCGGTCACGACCGTAGTCAGACAGCACCGTGACCGTTATGGGGCGCATCGCGCGGTCGCGCCCCGCTCTGCCCTTCCGCTGCACGAAGGAAGCCATTCCTCGGGGCGCCTTGTGCTGGATAACTGCGCCGACCAGGGGGTCGTTGAAGCCGACCTCCAGGGCAGCCGTCGCAACAACAATGTTGGCATCAGGAGTTACACCGGCATCTTGGGACGTCGTGCGACCAACGATCAAGCGCCGGTCGAGCGCGTGGCCGATGTCCTCGCACACTCGCCAACGCTGACCTTCCAGATCGCGTGCCCGGTCATCCCTTCCTGCGCTGCGCAGTGCGGCCAGTGGCTGGCGCTGTGGGTCCGGCCTGCCGAAGATGTCGTACGCCTCGGTGTCGCGCAGATTGTCAAACAGTCGGTTAGCGACATCCAGATCGTCTGTGAATAAGAACGCTCGTCTGCCAAACGCGCCTGAGGCGTGGCGGGCCTCGGGAGGATCGAGGACACGCGATACCAGCATCGCTGTCTGAATCGTGGTCGACAGAAGAGAGGCGCGTGACGCAGGGTCGCCGCGAAGCGCGAGTTGGTATTCGGCTCCAGACTCTTCGAATTCGTCCAAAGCCGGAGTGATCTCGGCGACTCGGTCCGTCGCTGCACCTGTCAAATCGGCGAAAAAGCGTGCGGCATCTTCCAACGTGGCCGACAGCCCCACCCAGTGAACGGGTGCTCCAAGCAGGTGCCGCCACCGGCGCAACGTGAGTGCCGCCTGGGCGCCACCGGTACCTGCATACGTGTGTACTTCGTCCAGCAGCGCAAAGAATGGCTTGCGATTCGTGCCGATGCCAAACACCGATCGCATCCAGTGGTCTGACATCCGCTGGTTCAAGATTTCGGTCGTGGTGAACAGGATGTCAGGCGGCCGTCGCTGAATGCTCTGGCGGGTGAGGACAACATGCCGTTCATCCGCCTGTAAGCCACAGCCCGGGCGCGCACAAGTCAGACGCTCTCTCCCCGCATCGATGTCGGTAGCCCGCCACAGCATGTCACCACCGCAAGACACGCAGCGCATCCAGGGGCATACCCAATCTTTACCGCGCCGGTCCCACTCGCGCTCTTTTAGTTGTTCCGCTGAAGCCTGACTCGGAGTCGCCCGGAATAGCGCCCCGATGGTGAGCGGGCGCTTGGCGTTTGAGGCTAGTGCCCCGTCGATGGCGCGCGCCATCCGCAGTGCTTCGGCAAACTGGTCCTTCAGCAGTTCGACACGCGGATAGACAGCCAGCGCCTTTACCCACCGATCGGGGCCGATGGCCTCGCCGATGGCAAGCATGGCTGGAATGTAGAACGCGATCGTCTTGCCACTCCCGGTGCCCGCCGTGACGATAGTGCCTGCATCATCGGCGCACAGCGAGAGTCGAACTGCCGCCCGCTCCTGGAATGCAGCTAGCCCCTTGTCGGCCTTGGCAGTGAGAGCTTTCCACATGGCGCGCCGGATAGGGGTGGGCGCTAGGACGTCTTCGTGCGCGGCAAGCACATCGTCCGGCTTACGGTCACGTCTCGGAAAGCGACGTCGCCGCCGGTCGATGCGAAAGTCTGCGACAAGGCGGGGTGCACCCTGCCACGGCTTATTCGGGAACAGTTGGCGATTGGCAGCGAGGAGGCGCACGGCCTCGGCCATACGTGAGCGATAGCAGCGACCGCCGCTGAGGCTTGCGTGTTCGCCAACCAGATGTGCTTCGATCAACTCCTCCAGCGCGTCCTCGGTACGCTGTTGGTCGCCCAAGAGCGAGTAGGCCTCGCCCTCGCTCAGCGATCCGGATGTGAACCCCCAAGAGAGCGAGCGCTGCTCCAGCGCCTCGATCCGGTCCAACAGGAGAAGAGCGTCAGCGGATAGAGGCACGGGTCTAACCAATCCTGATGCGGAACGAACCAATCAACTGCCGCGCTTCAAGCCAGCCCCGAACCTCCTCGTTGAGGTTTGCGAGCGGGGCGCCATCTGCAGCGCACCTGCGCAGGAATTCCAGCACGCTTGGCGGGATGCTGTCTGCAGTCAGTTCAGCCCAAGCGGCACTGTGCTCTGCTTCCAGGTCCTTGAGTACCTTCACGGCATTCGATGGATCGCTCGGTACCGAGCCGGCCAGTTCTTGAACTCGTTGACGGCACTGGCGAATCCTGGCGACCCCGGCGCGCATCTGCGGCAGTCTGTTGAGGGCTTCCAAAACGTCATCGGAGCCGCTGAGCGACCTGTCTCCTATGAACGCGCGCCAGCCGTCTTCAATCGACCGGTGGGCAGCGCTGGCGATGCCCTTGAGCCGATTCGAAAACTCATGACTCACATTGAAGGGTGGATTCGCCAGCGCCGCAGGATCCTGCGCTGCGATGTTGCGAAGCGTCACAGCCTTTTCCGCCAGGTCCGACGCGCTTGCTGGGACGAACTGAGTCGGAATGCCCGCTTGAGTAAAGTTGCCAAGGGCGGTTCTTGCTCGCGACAGAAGCTCGGCGGCTTCACGGACCTGTATCACCCGCGTCGTCACAAGCTCCGCCTCGTGGGCGATAGCCTTCAGCCTTCGGTAGCTTTCGACCTTCGCGGCCAGTCCTGCTGCACGCTCAAGCAGCATGATTCTTCTCCAACGCGGCCAGATCATTGACGATACTTGTCAGTGCCCCATCAAGCTCTTCGATGCGCTTTGCCACTTCTCCGGCACGCGAGGTTTGGTCATCTGTGAAACTGCGCAGATTCCGTTCGACGGCGTCCAGAAACTGGGTTGCAGCGAGGCGGAGAGCGCTTCCTGCTGCAACTGCATTGGCGCGGCCTCTGCCGTAGTCAGGCAGTGACGCGAGGGGATCTACCTCGTCTGCCAGCGAGCGGGCGGCAGCGACAGTGGCATCGAACTGGACGACTCGAAACGTATCCAGCGCGTCCTGCAGTGGGCGGGCGCTGTTCTGACCGCCGATGCCAGCCTCCAAAGCGGTTCTGAGGGCGGCGCTGAGGTTGTCAACAATCGTCGCGCGAGTTGCGTCCCCTCCAAACGCGTCATCCATGTCTTGCAGCCACTGCAGGCGTTGGGATCGTTCAGCTGCAGCGGCAACAGGCAACGTATCCGCGATCTCGCGATACAACCGAGCCAGCGCGCTCGCGTCGTCTTCAGGGGGCTTCAGGTCTAGGTGCCACTTCGCACGGCGTAGTTGGCGCAAAGGTCCCAGGACCTTACGTGGATCAAGCATTGCGCCGACGCGGCCGCCCTTGAGGCTTGATATCTGGGACCGAGCGATCTCAACCAGATCGTCACGGCGGCGGAGCAGTTTCGCGTAGACCGTCCGTAGTTCACCGGCTGATGCTGCCGGCTCCTCTGGCCAGATGCTGAATGCTGCGTCGATCACGTCGCCGACGTTGGCATCCCCCTTGATGCGGCCGCCGATGGCTGCACCGACAGCGAGCAAGTGAAGCGCAGCACCAACCTGGCTCCAAGAGTCGCTGGGCACAGTCAACCTGCGAAGTTGCAGGATGACTTGTTCAGTCCAACGCTCCACGCAGTCCAGAAAGCTAGCGAGTGCGCGATCTGCCCCGTCAAACTCCCACCTAAAGCCGTGCTTGGAAGCACGCAGGAGCCCTTGCAGCGCTTGTCCCGTCTGTGGGTCTGCGTCCACCTCCAAACGGACTTGGGCAAAAGTTGCCGCCTGGGTCGTTTGCCTAACGAAAGTTATGCCAGTGCGCTGCTGGAAGGGTTTGCCTTGGCCAGCGAACGAGGTGCGTGCCAGGCCAAGCATGTCCCAGTCAATCGCCTCGACAACGGTCAAGAAGATCAGTTCGCGAAGCTTCTGAGCGACCGCGGGGTCCAGGCCGCCCCCCCGAATCCAGGACTGGATGGCGAGTTCCTCCGCCGTGGGTGCGGTTCCAGGACCTGCGCCTGGACCTGTGCCTGTGCCTGTGCCTGTGCCTGTGCCTGTGCCTGCGCCTGCGCCTGCGCCTGCGCCTGCGCCTGAGATCTCCTCGCCAATATCCGGGATTACCGGGATGGAGAACGCTTCAAGAAGCGGCGCGGGAAGGGCGAGGACCTTGCCGGTGCCGTCGTACAACTCGAGCAGCGCCATCCAGCGTTCTGCGAGATACGCGTTCTGCCGCTTGAGTTCAGTTTCCGAAGCAAGAGGCAGGTGTCTAACGCCTCCCAGCTTTTCCAGCAGGCGAGGTGGTGGAAACTCACCTTGCCCAATCGTGGGGCCAAACGTATCTAGCACCTCGACCAGCAGGTCGTTCTGAAGGGTGCGAGGGTTCATCCGCCCGGACCCCGAGCGGTCAACCCGCTCAGCACCAATCCACAGAGACTTCACTGTGAACGGGTAGAGGCCATAGCCGTCCACCTCACCGAAGGTCGTGTGGCACTCGCTGGCGTGCACGCAACCCGTGCATCGCGATGGGGCTCTTTCACCAGGCGCAGCAGACTCACTCCAGCGCTCGATGCCCTTCCGTCCCAGCCGTACCGCGTTCAGATACCTGGCCGCGAATGATGCAACGGAGACAGGAGTGGGGCTACTTCCTCTGGAGTGACCGGCAGAGCGGTTCATGTCCACGATGTGTGTGGTCCTCCTGTACGCGGTGTCGGCGACGCTCTCGAAGAAGCCTGGTGTGACAGCGATCGCCGTCCGCATCCGACAAAGGCCCTTATCGCTCGTACCTGGGTCCCCTTGCGTGGTGATGGCCTGAAGCAGGGCGCGGTCAATGCCTTGCAGTCGGGCGAACTCCTCCACCAGCAGTACGAGCTCGCGCTCTTGGGATCTGAGGTGAGTCCGCAGTCGCGTCATCAGTTCTTCGACCCGGTCGCCTGAGAAGCTGAGTGTCCGGGCAACTGCCTTGTCGAGATTGCGGTTTATGACCGCGACAGCTGCTGGCCGATTCTCAGGATCGGCCTCAATCAGTTGGATCGCGTGTTGTGCAAGTTTTGTGGCGTTGATGAAGTCTCTGCCGCCCAGCATGAGGTCATCGACCGTGAAGACTCGCCGACGATCCGGTCGGTCATGGGCCTGAGACTGCTCGAAGATGTGATCAACGATGTCTGCCGCGACCTTCCCATCTCGAAGGAAATGCTCCTTCTGCATGTAGGGATCTTGAAAGAGATTAGGCAAAGACTCGATCAGCGCTTCCTCGACTTCGTCCGAGCGCGATTTCGGGATGTCCTCGCGGATGGCCTGCCCAAGGTGGTGAAGCAGTTCGCGTCGACGGCCCTCTGGTGTCGTAGTGCCATCGCCGGCCGCGCTGAACGTGTCCAGAAAACTGCGCTGCTCATCCGACGGAAGCTTGCCGATGATGTCGCGAACAATCGCGCGAAGGCTCGTGCCGGACTTGCGTACCACGAGCACCATTCGCCGCGCATCCTCGCGCACATGCATCCGCATCCAGTGAACCAGGTGCGACTTGCCTGAGCCGGTATCACCTAGGACTGCAGCAAGGGCGTGAGGACGGTCCTCTCGCAAGAAGTCGGCGAGGAACTCCGCGGGCTCCATCTGCGTCCATGCTGCAGTATCAATGTCTTGATAGCGTTCGCCGACCGGTGGCGTCACCTGTAAGTCCCAGTCACTGTGGACCGCTCGAAAGAGGCTGTCAGGAATGTGCTCGGCGAATGGGTTGATGACCTGTCGAACGGCACCCGGTTGCCAGCAGAGGTAGTTGCGCATCACGCGTTCTCTCCTCGGCGAACGCGGCTGACGCGCTTTGTGTTCCCACCGCAGTCGAGGATGCGGGCCCTGGCATCCGCGATCGCTTCAAGCGAGAGCGTGCCTCGGTCTGCCAAACGCAGAAGCGCGAGACTCGTGGCCACGGAGAGGCGGCCATCTGGCGCGGGAGGCGCTGTGCGATGCGCTTCAATTTCCTCGCGAATGCTTCCGTCCTCGAGAACGGGATAGATCGCGGCCAGGCGGGAGAGAAACACGTCGATCTCTAACCACTGGTTGTCTGGCAAGACCCTGTCTATTACCGCCGCGATGGCGCGAGTCGGGTCCGCAATTGCGCGTCGGCTTCGATCGCCGTCTCCAACCACCGTTACGAACCCAAGATACCTCGCCCAATACAGCAAGTTCTGGAAGCTGCTTGTACTACCAAGCTCTGCCTTCTCAGCAAAGTCGCCGAGGTCCTCACGCAAGAGGAGTTGCGGTGCTTCGGAGAAACCGATCGGCTTGAGCGGACTCTTGGTCATCAGCCAGGCAAGAGCGTAAAGAACTCCGGTCTGACCTGCCGCCGCTGCGCGATCTCGATCAAACAGCGTGTCCCGGACGTACGCAAGGAAGTGTGCTTCTAAGGAGGCTCCACGGCCGGCTCCACCTCGAGCTTTGGTGGGAATGCAGAGGCGGTCCCCATCGTCTTCGATGAGGCCGAGGCGGCGTGCCTCGCTCAGCGAATTCGCAAACAGCGCCGTGGAGCCGCCGTCCTCATCGCTGCCACCGCGAGTTGACAGAGAAGGTGGTGTGGCCCAAGACTCAAGTTGTTCGCGGGGCAGGCCTTTCTCGACTTCAGCAACGGCCGCATAGATGCTTAGGAGGCGGCTGGGCACAGCCTCGAATCTCGTCACAATGCTCATTCAGAGACCCTCGCGTGAAGATCGTCGAGTGTGAGCGTTCGACCGCCGAAGACCTCGCGAAGCAGGTGCCCGGAAGCGGCCCGCTGACTCTCGGGAACAAGGAACATTCGTGTGCGGCCCTCGCGCACCGAGTATGTTGCTTCGCCAAGCGACTGTCCGGGGCCCACGAACACCACCTCGGGGCCCTGGGGAAGGCGGGAGCTGATTAGGCTGGAAACGGCGCTCACAAAGAATGGACTGGTTTGCGCGAAGCGCAATACGCGTTCTCGATTGAAGGGGACATCGCCCAGCAGTGTGAGCTTTGCCAACCCCATGCGGTAGAGGCGCTCCAGGGTGTCGCCCAGACGCCGCGCTTGAGCCCTAGTGGAGAGGTCGCCGTAGGTCACGAGCAGTCGCCCATCGGCATCAAAGAGTCGCGCGAGCAGTGGTGTAAGGGGCAGGGTCCAAGTCGCCCGCGGCTCGCCTGTCGCAAGCGTCGGCCCGCGTGCTTCAGGACAACCTCGGCAGCGCGAGCAACTTGCACACGTGCGCGCGACTCGATCGCTGCCGTAGAGGTCCACGAGGAGATCCGCTGGACATGCTCTGTCGGTAAGAAAGCGGGCCATGAGTTGCAGGTTCCTCGATCCCGACGCTTGGCCTTGTGCCCGAACCGGCTCGACTCGAAGGTCCCAAGTCCTTCGAGCGAGATGTTCGTCGTCGAGGAGCTCGATCTCAAGCCAGTTGCCTGCTTCTGCCAGCATTGGACGAGGTGCACCGTGGAGGCGCAGCAATCCAGCCCGTGCCATCAACGCGAGCGTGCGGAGGTTCCAGTCGGAATTCCAGTCGCCTGTCATGTCTATATCGTCGACCGAGGTGCCGGGGCTTCCGTCGGTTCGGACCGCGAATCGGTTACCACTCGTTGGTCGCTTGCCGGCAAACATGGCTTCCCAACGCTCCAGCCCACGCTCTACCGAAATCACCTTCTGAAGGTTGATGCGCTCGGCGATCCGATAGTCCGAAGGTGTCGGTGCAATCAGTGACAGGGAAGCTCGACCATCTCGTCCAGCGCGCCCCACCTCTTGGTAGAAGCGGTCAAGCGTTTCGGGGAAGCACGCGTGAATGACCGATCGCACATGCGGGTAGTCGATGCCCAGACCGAACGCGGAGGTGCCTACGACGATGTCAAGGGCCCCATCGCGCCACTTCGACACAATGCGCTCGCGGTCCTCACGGCTCGTTTTTCCGTGCACCATGCCGACGCGGGCGAAGCCTGCGCTCGCGAGGGCACGCCGCCAGTGTTCAGCTTCCTTGACTTCCGTCACATAGAGCACAACCGGCCTCGGTACGCGGTGGAGTGCCTCCATCACCCTGGCGTCGCGCGCGAACTCGTCGGAGTTGACGATCCAATAGTCCGGTTCGGGACGCAGACGCACTGCCGCGATGCTGTCGAACGGGCTACCTACTCCGAATAGCGAGCGCAGCGTTTCCAGCGACTGATCCGTGAGAGTCGCCGACAGCAGCAGTGTCCGAAACTGGGTGCCCGCTGGCGCTGTGGCAAGCAACTCCTGCCTTAGCCCACTTAGCTCCTGAAATTCGGATCGAAAGCCAGTTCCCCATTGGTCGACAAGGTGAGCCTCGTCGACCACCAGCGCTCGAACTCGGCCAAGCTCGGCTGCCTGTCTAAGGGGGCCGCGCAACGGACCGCACGCAGCCTCAGGGGACACGAAGAACAGCCCGTGTGCCCCGCCTGCAATGCGCTCGGCGAGCAGCGCGTTCGCGGCTGATGCGCCGCCCTGGTAGGCGAGCGGCTTTGCCAGGCCGCAGACCTTGACTGCCTCTTCTTCGTGGTTCACGCCAAGAGCGACGGTAGGCACAATAACCAGCGTCACTCCATGCTGGCTGGTACCTCCTTCTCCTGCGAAGCCTACGGCATGCACAAGTTGAAATATCATGCTCTTGCCTTCGCCTGTGGGCAAAGCAATCACCAATGAGGCACCGGGGGGTGTGGCCAGCGCGGCTCGGACTGCCGCTCGTTGCCCGACGCTGCGATAGCTGGTTCGACCGAGGGCTGACAGGAACGGATCACCCTCGCTATCGTCTCCATGAAAAGTTCGGCGTATCGCCTCACCTGCGGCAATATCGTCCACGCCAAGTGGGCCGCTGGTAGCGACCCATCGCGGCTTCCAGGCCTGTGCGGTGACGCGCCAACCGCCCGGGATGCGTTCACTCGCCATGCCGACCAAGTCCCAGCCAGTGAAGTCGCGAAGGCGGCGGTGATTTACAGCGACGCGTGGGCTGACCTCGTAGCCTCGTCGCGCGTCTTCTCGTCGGAGCGCTTGGCGCAGAAGGAGAGCAAGGTCCAGCCTACTGGCCTGAGGCGCCGTATCACCGAGTGCAATCCGCAATCGATCTACTGAAGGCTCCGCTGGGGCACACCAATCCTCCTGTGGCTCTTCGGACAGAAGCTTCCGAAGCTCTTCGAACGCTTCACCGTCGCCGAGCTCACGCATGTGCATCGATGTCCGGCGGATCGCTCGAGATGACAAAGCATCCCATGGCTTCCAACTTCAAAGCCGGTCTGGTGATCGCCGGCAGCAATGTCTCAATGACGCGGATCTCGTCTTGAGGGATCTTCTCGCCGTCTTCGCGCCTACGCCGCAGCCTGAGGCGGTGCCGCTCGACATCCCCAAGAGCAAGCTGCTCCGCGGCGGCAATAGCGGCGCGAGTCGAGTCCTCTGAAAGCAGCAAGGTGCGGCAGCGGTCACGCATAGATCGGCATAGAGCGCCGAACGCAGCCGAATCCACCAGGCTTGCAAGGATGTGTGGTCGACTTCCCAGGTTGACGTCGCCGGCGACAGTTACCCCGTCATCAGCACTGCGATAGGGTCTCGTCAGGATGGCGAGCAGCGATGAATCTTCGACAAACGTGCCGTCAATGTTCATGTGAACCGTCACGGCGCGTGGAGGCAGATAGCGCTGAGCTCTCCTAAGGGCAGCAAGCTCGGCCGTGCTGGGGGCCAGCATGTCGGTGATCGGAACATCAGGCTCGATCACAAAGCAAAGTCGGAAACCCAGCCAGAGATCTCCGTCCCACTGCGGAGCGGTACGCCAAGTCACAAAGGCGGTTCCGCGATCATCCCAGCGGGTGAAGCGCTCGGCCAGGTCCAGCAGTGGTGTTCCAGGCCTAAGTAGCACCGCCTCTGGGTGTGCTGCGGCGACTCTTCGACGCCAGGTCAGTAAGGGCGAAGTCTCCAGATGGAACGCCTGTAGCCATGGCGTACTCGGAATGAGCGTGTCCTTCGTCGAACGAAGCTTGAAAGGATCCCTAGCGGGCCATGCAGCGTAGTGCTTTGTCAATTGCAGAGCACCGACGAGCCATTTGTCGACTCCCTCTTGGAGTGCCGACTCGTCTTCTTCAGCCTCCTCGAGACCTCGAATGAATGCCTCGACGGGCTCCTCTGCTAGTGCGATACGGTCCAGCGCGTACTGCTCATCCTGTGAACGACGCTCCTCCTGTATGGCATCGTGAACCTCTGCCGACAGCGCTTCCATAGCGCTTGGCCCCTGCTGAAGCAGCGCGAGAAACGCCCGCTGTTCAAGGTCGTCAAGTAGGAACTGAACATCGCTGATCGACCGATGAAAGAGGGCAAGCCCATGCTGGACAAAGTCGGCCCAGCCGGTCCACGGACTGCTTTCTTCGTCGACCGGAACCATGATCCTGTGTCGCACGACGCCGTTCCGCCTTCCAAATCTGTCTAGGCGGCCGATGCGCTGTTCGATACGAGCGGCCGCCATCGGCAGATCGAGGTGAACTATTGCGTCAGCGCAGGTCAGATTGAGGCCCTCTTCACCGCTTCGGTCGCAGACAAGGACCGCTGACCTGCTGCACGACACGAAATTGCCGACCGTGGCCTCATCCGTCTCGATGCCGTTGCCGGTCAGTAAGTAGACCTCGCAATCATTCAAGACTTCGCGCAAAGCCTTGCAGAAGTCAATGGCCCCGCTAGAGGTCGAAGAGAAGGCGACGATCTTTGGGCATCGGTTTTCCGCGCGAAGACTGACGATGAGGCGTCGAGTGCTCTCACACGCGGTAGCGTAGTCGTCTTCAGGGTTGACTTCCGATATAAGCGGCCCGAGACGATCAAGTATGGAGGGCTCGTCGGCGAACAAGGGTTGGCCCCGGGCCCTCTCGATCCACTGGGAGAGCGACCGGCGCCCTTCACATGTGGCGCCGAGCAGGTCAGCATACCGACGGGCAGCGCCATTGAGTTGTCCCGAACCGTTCGCAGCCGCCTCAAGTGCGCCGAATCGCCACTCCTCAAAGATTGGGAGCAGCGGTTCCACCCAGCCGCTCGCATCGGCCTCGATGCGAACGTGCGTAAAGGTCGGCCTCCCGTTGTCCCACTGGCCGCGGGGAGCGAAGGCCCAACTCTCTGCGTCGGCACGACGGGACCTGATAAGTCGTTGGTGAATGCGGTAGCTGTCGGCAATATGGAACTTCAGCGCCTTACACAACGCGGGCACCTCGCCCGGCGCCTCACGGGTTGCGGCAATCAGTTTGGGCGCGAGTTCGCTGACCGTTGGGTCGTCCGGAAAGCGGCGCTCCATCTCGGCGCTGCGCTGTCTCAGGACCAGTCCCGGTGCCTCCGCGTCCAGACCAAGGAGCAGTGTTATGTCCGCCGCAATCCGGGAGCTAAGAGCATCTGATGTCCCTGGGTCTT
>CAZXLI010000016.1:0-47648 GCA_964641795.1 uncultured Bordetella sp.
ACCACCAGGAAGAACATGCCGCGGTGGCCGCCATCGCGCGCCTGGCCGGCGGCCTGCCCGCCTTCGGCATCGTGGCCGCGGTGCTGGGCGTGGTCAACACCATGGGCTCGGTGGGCCAGCCGCCGGCGGTGCTGGGCGCCATGATCGGCTCGGCGCTGGTCGGCACCTTCCTGGGCATCCTGCTGGCCTACGGCTTCGTCGAACCGCTGGGCGGCCTGCTCGAGCAGAAGGTCGAGGACGCCGGCAAGGAGCTGCAGTGCATCAAGACCACGCTGCTGGCCAGCATGCAGGGCTACGCGCCGCAGGTGGCCATCGAGTTCGGCCGCAAGGTGCTGTACTCGGGCGACCGCCCGACCTTCGTCGAGCTCGAAGGTCACGTGAAGGGCAAGAAATGAGGGCCCACCCCCGGAGCGCCTTCGGCGCCTCCCCCTCCAGGGGGCAACGGCAGCGGCCCGGCCAAGCCGGTTCCGCGGCGTTCGCTGGAAGGGTCGTCGGGGCCTTCGGCCCCCGACTCCTGGCTGAGACGTTAGCAATCGAAGTGAGCGTCCGCCATGGCTGGTGATTCGAAGAAGCTCCAGCCGATCATCATCAAGCGGGTGAAGAAGGGCGGCCATGCGGCGCATGGCGGCGCGTGGAAGATCGCGTATGCCGACTTCGTCACCGCGATGATGGCCTTCTTCCTGCTGATGTGGCTGCTGGGCTCCACGACCGAAGGCGACAAGAAGGGCATTGCCGACTACTTCGCCAGCCCGCTGAAGGTGGCGCTGCTCGGCGGTGGCTCGGGCTCGGGCGATTCGTCGCACGTCGTCAAGGGCGGCGGCGAGGATCTTTCGCGCGCCACCGGCCAGGTGCGGCGCGGCGATCTCGACGCCACGCGCTCGACGATCAACCTGCATGTGCTGAAAGAGCAGCAGCGCAAGGCCGAGATCTCGAAGCTCGAAGACCTGAAAGAGCATGTCGAGAACGAGCTGCGCAACAACGCCAAGCTGGCGCAGTACGCCTCGCAGATCCGCATGGACATGACACGCGACGGCCTGCGCATCCAGATCGTCGACGAGCTGAACCGGCCGATGTTCGATTCCGGCAGTGCGGTGGTCAAACCGTACATGCGGGAACTGCTGCGCGCCATCGGCAGCGTGCTCACCGAGGTGCCCAATCGATTGACGATCGAGGGCCACACCGACGCCCAGCCCTTCGGCAACAACGACCGTGGCTACAGCAACTGGGAACTCTCCTCCGACCGCGCGAACTCGTCGCGCCGCGAACTGATGGCCGGCGGCATGGAAGAGAACCGCGTGCTGCGCGTGCAGGGGCTCGCATCGAGCTCGCTGTTCGTGGCCGACGATCCCTTCGATCCGCAGAACCGCCGCATCAGCATCATCGTGATGAACCGCGACGCGGAAGACCGCTTCTTCCGTCCCAAGCTCGAAGCCGAACCCGAAGCGCCGGTGGCACCTGCCGAACCGTCGATTCGTCCCGAAAAGCCGATGTTGGTGTCAAGTCAGCCCCTGGTCGGCCGATAAGAACCCCAGCATTTGCTGACACCTCCCTACCGCCCCCTGCCAAGCCCACCCGAAGGACAGTCATGAGCGCTCCCTCCGATCTCAAGTTCCTGATCGTCGACGACTTCTCCACCATGCGTCGCATCGTGCGCGGCCTGCTCAAGGAAATGGGCTGCAACAACGCGGACGAGGCCGAAGACGGCGCCGTCGCGCTGGGCATGCTCAAGACCTCGCGCTTCGACTTCGTCGTCAGCGACATCAACATGCCCAACATGAACGGCTTCGAGCTGCTCAAGGCCATCAAGGCCGACGAAGCGCTGAAGCACCTGCCGGTGCTGATGGTGACGGCCGAAGCCCGCAAGGAAGACATCGTGCTGGCGGCGCAGAGCGGTGCGGCCGGCTACATCGTCAAGCCCTTCACCAAGGCCACCTTGGAAGAGAAGGTGCAGAAGATCATGCAGAAGCTCGCGGCGACGGCCTGAGCGACGAATACCACGAACGCCCAGGAGCACATCATGAAAATGGAAGACTTGACGTCGTTGGTCCCTACACAACCGATCGTTGCCTCGCCCGAGGTGTTCCAGCAGATCGGCACCATCACGCGCCTGCTGCACGACACGATGCAGCAACTGGGCGTGATGCCCAAGCTGCAGATCGCCACCGACGGCCTGCCCGATGCGCGCAGCCGCCTGAGCTACATCGCCACCAAGACGGCGCAGGCCGCCGAAAAGGTGCTGAACACGGTGGACCAGGCCAAGGCCGAACACGCGCACATCGCCGCCCAGACGCGCAAGCTGGCCGACGCGCTGGTGGCCGACCCGGTGAAGGCCGTGGCCTCGGGCGCGGTGCTGAACTTCGTCAACGATGTCGAGTCGCGCACGCAGGTGATCGATGCGCACCTGACCGACATCATGATGGCGCAGGACTTCCACGACCTCACCGGCCAGGTGGTGGCCAAGGTGGTGACGCTGGCCAACGACCTGGAAGACAGCCTGGTGAAGCTGCTGGTGCAGGTGGTGCCGCCGGAACAGCGCGAGAAGGTCGACCCGAGCATCCTGCAGGGGCCGGTGGTCAACCCCGAAGGCCGCACCGACGTGGTGTCCGACCAGGGCGAAGTGGACGACCTGCTGGCCAGCCTGGGCTTCTGACCCGCCTGCGCCACAGCACCCTGAACGGCGGCCGCGAGGCCGCCGTTCTGCCTTCTTGAGCCGCGCCTGCAAGACCCCGCGCCGGCAGGGCCGCGTCGGTGCCGGGACAATCGGCCGCATGCAGATCGATTTCATCTCCGACGTGGCCTGCCCCTGGTGTGCGGTGGGCCTCCATTCGCTGGACAAGGCGCTGGCCGAGCTGGGCGCCGAAGTCCCCGTCACGCTGCGGTTCCAGCCCTTCGAGCTGAACCCGACGATGGGGCCCGAGGGCGACAGCATCGTGGCCTACCTCGGCCGCAAGTACGGCATCAGCGAAGCGCAGATCCGCCAGAACCAGGTGGCGATCCGCGAGCGCGGCGCGGCCGTGGGCTTCCAGTTCGGCGAGCGCAACCGCGTCTGGAACACCTTCGATGCCCACCGGCTGCTGCACTGGGCCGGCCTGCAGGGCGGCGACCGGCAGCATGCGCTGAAACGGGCGCTGCTGCAGGCCTACCACGGCGAAGGCCGCAACCCTGGCGACCCCGCGGTGCTGGTGGAGCTGGCCACGCAGGTGGGGCTCGATGCCGCGCAGGCGCGCGAGATCCTGGCCGGCGACCTCTACGCGGCCGAGGTCCGTGCGGCCGAGCGCGAATGGGCCGAGGCCGGCATCCAGTCGGTGCCCTCGGTGGTGATCAACGGCCGCCACCTGATCCAGGGCGCGCAGCCACCGGAAGTGTTCATGCAGGCCTTGCGCCAGCTGGCCACGCAGCCCGCCTGACCTGAGGGCCTGAGGCTCAACCGGTGAGGATGGGCTTCAGCGCCTCGACCTCGCCGACCATGAAGTCGAAGAAGGCCGCCACCCGCGGCGTGCGGCGCAGCTCGGGCGTCGTCAGCAGGCGCCAGATGCGCTGCAGTTCCGGGATCGGGCCCAGCACGCGCTGCAGCCCGGGCTCGCCATCGCCCAGCGCGGTGGGCAGCGGGCCGAGGCCGATGCCCGATTTCACCGCCGCCAGCAGGCCCAGCACGCTGCTGCAGCGCGCCGCCAGCACGGCACCGGGCGCCACCTGTTGCAGCCACTGCGCGGCACGATGGCCGGCCATGCGCTCGTCCAGGCCCACCAGCGGGTGGGCTGCCAGGCCTTGCACGTTGGCGGGCCGGCCGTGGCGGGCCAAGTAGTCCGCGCTGCCGTACACCGCCCACAGCGAATCGCCGACCTTGCGGCCGAGCAGTTCACCATCCTCGGTATCGCCCGAGCGCAGCGCGACATCGGCCTCGCCGGCGCGCAGGTCCAGGTACTGATCGCTGATCACGAACTCCACGCGCAAGCCCGGGTGCGCGGCATGGAAGCGCGCCAACAGCGCGGAGGGCGCCAGCCGATGCACCAGCGGCTCGGGGCAGGTGACGCGCAGCACGCCCACCGCGTCGCGTGCCTGCGCGAGCAGCTGGCCCTCGAAGGCGACGACGGCCTGGGCCACGCCCTCGGCCGCCGGCAGCAACTGCAGGCCCAGTTCGGTCAGGCGATAGCCGGCGGGCTCGCGCTGCACCAGCGCGCGGCCCAGCTGGCGCTCGAGCGCGGCGACGCGGCGCTGCACCGTCGAGGGGTCGATGCCCAGCGCGCGGCCCGCGGCAATCGTGCTGCCATGGCGGGCCAGCGCGACAAAGTGCTGCAGGTCGTTCCAGTCGAGCATCGGCAGGTGGGGCAGGGCGGGCCGCGCATCCGCGGCCCCGGCGGGCGATTCTGCGCCTTACGCGGCGGCCGGCAGCCGCCTAGGCTGGTGACCTTCGCAAGCAGGAGTGACCGATGACATCAACGATCCTCGCCGGCCTGGTGCTGGCCGGCATGGCGGCCGGCGCAGCGGCACAGAACCCCGTCGAGACCGATGGCGACAAGTACCGCGTGCTGTTGGAGAACGAGCAGGTGCGCGTGCTCGGCTACCACGACGAGCCTGGCGAGAAGACCCGGCCGCACCAGCATCCGGCCTTCGTCGTGGTGGCGCTGGCGCCGTTCAAGCGCAGGCTGGCCTTGAGCGATGGCCGCACGCTGGTGCGCGAGTTCAAGGCCGGCGACGTGCTGTACTCGCCCGGCGAAAGCCACATCGGCGAGAACATCGGCACGCTGCCGACGCAGGTGGTGATGGTCGAACTGAAGCCGCCGGCGGGCTGCCCGGCCCGTTGAGTCCCGGGTGTCCGGGGCCGGATCAGGGCCGGCAACCGGCCGCTTTTGCGCCCTTCAAGGTGGGAGGGGGCCTCCTACCATGGCTTGCCACTGTCACAAGCTGCGCCAAGCCCTGCCATGTCCACGCTGACCACGCCCCCGCCGGCCGCCACCCTGCCCACGCTGACCGAGCTGATGGGCCAGGCCGCGGCCCTGCAGCAGGCCGGGCAGCCCGAGGCCGCCGCCGCCGCCTACCAGCAGTGGCTGGCCAAGGCCGGCGCCGTGCCGTTGCGCCATGTGGCGCTGTTCAACCTGGGCACGCTGCTGAGCAACCTGCAGCGCGAAGGCGAAGCCGAAGCCGCCTACCGCGAAGCGCTGGAACTGCAGCCCGACTTCGCCCATGCGCTGCTGAACATGGGCCATGTGCTCGAGCGCCGCGGCGCGCACGACGAAGCCCTTTCGCACTGGCGGCGCGTCAGCGATTCGAACGAGACGCTCGACCTGCGCGTGCATGCCATCAACAACCAGGGCCGGCTGCTCGAAACGCTGCGCCGCTACCCCGAGGCCGAGGCCTGCCTGGTGAAGAGCCTGCAATGGCAGCCGAACCAGAGCGACGTGATCCAGCACTACGTGCACCTGCGGCAGAAGCAGTGCGAATGGCCCGCGCACCAGCCGGTGGGCGAGGTGACGCCGAACCAGCTGCTCACCGGCACCTCGCTGCTGGCGATGATGAGCGCCAGCGACGACCCCGCGCTGCAGCTGCTGGCCGCGCAACGTTTCTGTTATGAGAAGGTGCCCAAGCCGCCAGCGGTGCCGCTGCACAGCCGCATGCCGGCGCGCACGGGCCGCATCCGAATCGGCTACCTCTCGGGCGACCTGCACACCCATGCGGTGGGCCTGCTGACGCCCGAGCTGTTCGAGCTGCACGACCGCAGCAGGTTCGAGGTCTACGCCTTCTGCTGGACCCCCGAATCGGCCACGCCGCAGCGCAAGCGCCTGCTGGCCGCGATGGACCACCACGTGCGTCTGGCCGGTGTCGACGACGAGACCGCGGCCAAGCTGATCGCCCAGGCCGGCATCGACGTGCTGGTCGACCTGCAGGGCCTGACCAGCGGCGCGCGGCCGGCCATCCTGGGCTACCGCGCCGCGCCGGTGCAGGTCAGCTACCTCGGCCTGCCGGGCACCTCGGCGCTGCCGGGCGTCGACTGGATCCTGGCCGACCGCTTCGTGATGCCGCCCGAGCTGCTGCCCTACTGCACCGAGAAGCCGATCTACCTGCCGCACTGCTACCAGGTCAGCGACCGCAAGCGCGACGTGGCCGACAAGCCGGTGCGCAGCACCTACGGCCTGCCGGAGGACGCCTTCGTCTTCTGCTCGTTCAACAACAACTTCAAGTTCACGCCGGAGATGTTCCGCAGCTGGATGCAGATCCTGCACGAGGTGCCGAACAGCGTGCTGTGGCTGCTGGCCGACAACGACACCGCGCGCGAGAACATGCTGCGCGAGGCCGATGCCGCCGGCGTGGCGCGCGAGCGGCTGATCTTCGCGCCGCGCGTCTCGCCGGCCGAGTACCTGGCGCGCTTCCAGCTCGCCGACCTGGTGCTCGACACCTTCCCGTACAACGCCGGCACCACCGCCAGCGACGCGCTGTGGATGGGCACGCCGATCCTCACGATGAGCGGGCGCAGCTACATCTCGCGCATGGCCGGCAGCCTGCTCACCGCGGTGGGCCTGCCGGACCTGGTGACCGACAACCTGGCCGACTACCGCAAGCTCGCCATCGCCATCGGTCGCCAGCCGGCGCGGGCCGCGTCGTACAAGCGCTACCTGGCCGAGCACGGCCGCAGCTCGCCGCTGTTCGACCTGCCGCAGCTGGTGCGCGACATCGAGACCGAATTCGAGCGCCTGGCTCTCGCGGCCAGGTCTGCCTGACGATGAATCCGACACCGAACAGCGCCCCGCCCGGCCCCGAGGCCTGGAACCTGGACAACGATGCGCTGGCCCATGCGCTGGCGTGGTTGAGCAAGCACCATGGCCGCGAGCGCACGGTGGAATCGCTGCTGGCCGGCCAGCCGGTGACCGGTCCGATCGATGCCGCGATGGCGCTGCGCGTGCTGCGCGAAGGCGGCTATTCGGCCGGCCTGCTGCAGCGCCGGCTCGACGAAGTGCACGACCTGCTGCTGCCCGCCGTGCTGCTGCTGAAGAACGGCGGCGCCTGCGTGCTGACCGGTCGCGACGCCGCCAGCGGCCGCTGCCGGATCGTGCTGCCGGGCCGGCTGCACCTGCCGCGCGAAGTGAGCGACAGCGAGCTCGCCGCCGACTACAGCGGCCAGCTGATCGTCGCCACGCCGCAGCTGGCACCGGCGGACAAGGCGGACCAGACCCAGCTGCTGGCCGACCCCGCGCGCCACTGGCTCTGGGGCCATGTGCGCCGCTTCGCGCCGTACTACCGCTCGGCACTGCTGGCCGCACTGCTGAGCAATGCGCTGATGATGGTGACGGGCATCATCACCTCGGTCGTCTACGACAAGGTGATCCCGAACCAGGCCATGGTCACCATGTGGGCCATGGCGGTGGCCGGCGGCATGGCGCTGGTGTTCGACCTCGCCGCACGCCAGCTGCGCGCCTACCTGATCGACATGGCCGGCCGCAAGACCGACGTGCTGGTGGGCGCCACGCTGTTCCGCCAGAGCCTGGGCGTGCGCATGGAGAACCGGCCGGACAACTCCGGCGCCTACGCGCATGTGCTGGGCCAGATCGAGATGGTGCGCGAGTTCTTCTCGTCGGCCACGCTGTCGGCGATCTCCGACCTGCCGTTCATCCTGGTGTTCGTCGGCATGACCTTCGTGATCGGCGGGCCGCTGGGCTGGGTGCTGGTGATCGCGATACCGCTGATCCTGGGCTTCGCGTTCGCGATCCAGAGCGTCCTGCGCCGGCTGCAGACGGCCAACATGCAGCAGACCGCCGACCTGCACGGCGTGATGGTCGAGGTGGTCGACGGCATGGAAGACCTGAAGGCCGCCGGCGCGCAGGGCCGCTTCGTGCAGCGCTACGAGACCACCACCGCCGCCGCCGCCGAGACCGCGCTGCGCGCGCGCAGCGTGTCGAGCTGGACCATCAACCTCTCCGGCGTCTCGCAGCAGGCCATCACGCTGGTGATGCTGCTGTGGGGCGTGCACCTGATCCAGGACAAGGTCATCACCGGCGGCATGCTGATCGGCGCGGTGATGTTCGCCGGCCGCGCCATCGCGCCGCTCACCAGCGTGGTGATGCTGGCCACCCGCTTCCAGGGCGCGATGGCCGCGCTGCGCGCACTGAACAAGGTGATGGAGCAGCCGCTCGAACGCGAGGTCGGCCGCGCCTACATTCCGCAGCGCGAGTTCAGCGGCCGCATCGGCCTGAACGACGTGAGCTTCGCCTACCCGCCGTCGAACCCGCTGGCGGTGGACGAGCCGACGCCCGAGGTGCTGAAGAACGTGAGCCTGCGCTTCGCGCCGGGCGAGCGGGTGGCCATCCTCGGCCGCATCGGCAGCGGCAAGTCGACCATCCTGCGCCTGCTGGCGGGCCTGTACCAGCCGACGGCGGGCCAGGCCGAAGCCGATGGCATCGACCTGCGCCAGTTCGACCCGGCCGACTACCGCGCCCGCGTCGGTTTTGTCGCGCAGGACCCGCGGCTGTTCAACGGCACGCTGCGCGATAACGTGCTTCTGGAGCGGCCCAGCGCTGACCCGGCACGCCTGGCCGAGGTGGCCCGCCTCACCGGCCTGCAGCGCCTGGTGGCCAGCCACCCGATGGGCTGGGAGCTGCCGGTCGGCCAGGCCGGCGCGCTGCTTTCGGGCGGCCAGCGCCAGCTGGTAGCGCTGGCGCGCTGCCTCGTCACGCGACCGAAGATCCTGCTGATGGACGAGCCCACCAGCTCGATGGACGCGCAGTCCGAGGTCGCCTTCCTGCGCCAGCTGCACGAGGCCAGTGGCGACTGCACGCTGATCATGGTCACGCACCGCCCGGCGGTGCTGGAGCTGGTGAACCGGGTGATCGTGGTCGACAACGGCCGCGTGATCCTCGATGGTCCCAAGGCCCAGGTGCTGGCGGCGTTATCCGGCGTGCGGGCGCCCGCCGGCCCCGACGTGGCGGCCAACACCGCACCGGTGCAGTCGCCGCAGGTGCCCACCACGCCGGCCCAGGTGGCCGCGCAGGCGGCCGAGGCCGTGACCAGCGGGGTGGCCGCATGATCGCCGCGCTGATGAACCGCCGCGCGGCGCAGCCGGTGCTGCGGCCCGACGACCTGAAGTACGTGAATCCGCTCACCGCCGCGCATGTGGCCGAGCCGATGCGCGCCGCGCACTGGGCCATCTACCTGATGCTGGCCGCGCTGGCCTGCGCGGTGGGCTGGTCGACCATTGCCCACGTCGACATCATCACCCGCGCCGATGCGCGGGTGATTCCCGAAGGCCGCGAGCAGGTGATCGCCAGCCTCGAAGGCGGCATCCTGCGCGAGTTGCTGGTGCGCGAAGGCCAGCAGGTGCAGGCCGGCCAGGAGCTCGCGCTGCTCGACCCGACGCGGCTCGAGGCGCAGCAGAACGAAGGCGAGGCCAAGCGCCTGGCGCTGCGTGCGGCCATCGCGCGGGCGCAGGCCGAATCCACCGGCCGGGCCTTGAGCTTTCCGCCGGAGTTGAAGAGCGCTCGCGTGGCGGTGGCCGGCGAGACCGAGTCCTACCAGGCGCGCCAGCGGGGCCTCTCCGAGTCGCTGGCGATGAACCGCCGCAACCTCGCGTTGCTGGAGAAGGAACTGCAGGTGGCCGAGAGCATGTCGGCCAAGGGCCTGATGAGCGAGGTGGAAGTGATGCGCGTGCGGCGCCAGGTCAACGACCTGAACGCGGCGATGGAAGAGCGCATCAACCGCTTCCGCCAGGAAGCCAGCGCCGAGCTCGTGCGCCTGCAGACCGAGCTGGCGCAGCTGGGCGAGCAGATGGTGGTGCGCGACGATGCGGTCAAGCGCACCGTGCTGCGCTCGCCGGTGAACGGCCTGGTGAAGGTGATCCGTGCCAACACCGTCGGCGGTGTGATCGCGGCTGGCTCGTCGGTGATGGAGGTCGTGCCGATCGGCGAGCGCGTGCTGGTCGAGCTGCGGGTCAAGCCCGGCGACATCGGCTTCGTCCAGCCGGGCCAGAAGGCCGAGGTCAAGCTCAGCTCCTACGATTTCGCGGTCTATGGCCGGCTCAAGGGCCAGGTCACGACCATCAGCCCCGACGTGCTGGGCGACACCGAGCGCCAGGCCACGCCCGGCGCGGCCGATGCCACCTACTACCGTGTGATGGTGCAGGCCGACCGCTCGAGCCTGAAGGTCGGCGACAAGCCGCTGCCGGTGCTGCCGGGCATGACGGGTACCGGCGAGATCAATGTCGGCGAGCGCTCGGTGCTGAGCTACCTGATGCAGCCGATGACCAAGGCGCAGCAAGCATTCCAAGAGCGCTAGCCTCGCCTGCGCTCCTCCCCTCTGACGCGCGCCATGCTCGACGCCTCGCTGCTGCTCGACCCCGACCATCGCTTCCGCCGCATGCACCAGGTGCTGCTGGTGGCCGGCGTGGCCTTGGCGCTCGCGGCGCTGTACCGCCTGGCGGCGGGCGACCATGGCGTGGTGTTCTGGGTGATGCTCGGCACGCTGGGCCTGCTGGGCGCGGCGCGCTGGCTGCTGCAGCGGGGCCGCACCGACGCCGCGGCCGCCGTGATGCTGGGCGCGCTGACCGGCATGCTCAGCTACTTCATGATCCGTGGCGCCGGCCTGCGTGACGTGGCGCTGCTGGGCTACCCCGGCATCCTCGTGTTCGCCGCACTGCTGGGCAACCGGCGCCTGTTCCTGGGTCTGTTGCTGACCTGCCTGCTGGTGTGTGCCGGCGTGGGCCTGGCCACCGTGCTCGGCTGGCGCAGCAACACCACCCGGCCCTTGACGATGCCGGAGGTGCTGGATGTCTGCGTGATCCTGGTCGCCTCGTCGCTGAGCATCGGGCTGATGGCCAACGACCTGGGCCATGCGCTCAAGCGCCTGGCCCGCGAGAACGCCGCGGTGCGCGAACAGCAGCGCCGCATCGAATACCTGGCCAGCCACGACACGCTCACCGGCTTGCCCAACCGCCTGGCTGCGCGTGACCGGTTCGCGCAAGCCGCCTCGCTGGCCGCGCGCCAGGGCGGCAAGGTGGCGCTGCTGTACCTGGATCTCGACCACTTCAAGAACGTCAACGATTCGCTCGGCCATCCGGCCGGCGACGAGCTGCTGCGTGCGATGGCCGGGCGCCTGTCGACGCTGCTGCGCGGCAGCGATGGCCTGAGCCGCCTGGGCGGCGACGAGTTCCTCGCGCTGCAGGTCGATGCGCAGGATGCCGACCACGTGGCGGCACTGGCCAAGCGCCTGCTCGACGCGGTGGCCGCGCCTTTGCCGCTGCAGGGCATCGAGGTGCACGGCGGCGCGTCGATCGGCATTGCGCTGTACCCTGACGACGGCAGCGACTTCGACAGCCTGATGAAGAAGGCCGACATCGCGATGTACCGCGCCAAGAGCGCCGGCCGCAACGCGTTCCGCTTCTTCGACGCGCAGATGAATGCGAACGTCACCGAACACCTGCAACTGGTCGACTGGATTCGCCTGGGCCTGCAGCGCGGTGAGTTCGCGCTGCACTACCAGCCGCAGGTCGAACTGGGCAGCGGCCGCGTCATCGGCGCCGAGGCGCTGCTGCGCTGGCGCCATCCCGAGCGCGGCATGATCTCGCCGGCGCAGTTCATCCCGGTGGCCGAGCAGTCGGGCCAGATCATCGAGCTCGGCAATTGGGTGCTGCGCGAGGCCTGCCGCACCGCCGCCGCCTGGCGCGCGGTGGGGCTGGGCGAGCTGGTGGTCTCGGTCAACCTCTCGCCGGTGCAGGCGCGGCGCGGCGACCTCGAGACCGCGGTGCATGGCGCCCTGATCGATACCGGCCTGCCGCCGCATCTGCTGGAGCTCGAGCTCACCGAGACCATGCTGATCGAGGAGACCGAGACCCTGCGCGCGATGCTGGCGCGGCTGCGCGCGAGGGGCGTCGCATTCGCGATCGACGACTTCGGCACCGGCTATTCGAACCTGGCCTACCTCAAGCGCTTCGAGGTCGAGCGCTTGAAGATCGACCAGTCCTTCATCCGCCGGCTCACCCAGAACAGCGAGGACGATGCGATCGTCCGCGCGATCCTGCAGATGGCCCAGGCCCTGCGCCTGGGCGTGATCGCCGAGGGCGTCGAAGACGCCGCCACGCTGGCGCGCCTGCAGGCCCTGGGCTGCCCGCTCGGCCAGGGCTACCACTGGTCGCCGGCGCTGCCGGCCGCGCGCTTCGAAGCCTTCGTGCGCGAGCGGCAGGCGCTGAGCGTGGCGTGAGGCAGCGGCTAGCATCGAGCTCCCCGCTCGCTGCCCCTGCCGCCGATGTCCACTGCCGAACCCTGGTACCTGCCGCTGGCCGATGAAGTGCAGGTGTTCGAAGCCGCCTGGGCCGCGCGCCTGCCGGTGCTGCTGAAGGGGCCCACCGGCTGCGGCAAGACGCGCTTCGTCGAGCACATGGCCTGGCGGCTGCTGGGCCGGCAGGGCCATGCGATGCCGCTGCTCACGGTGGCCTGCCATGAAGACCTGAGCGCCACCGACCTGATCGGCCGCTACCTGCTGCATGGCGACGAGACGCGCTGGATCGACGGCCCGCTGACGCGCGCGGTGCGTGCCGGCGGCCTGTGCTACCTGGACGAAGTGGTCGAGGCGCGCAAGGACACGACCGTGGTGATCCATTCGCTCACCGACCACCGCCGCGTGCTGCCGATCGACAAGACCGGCGAGCTGCTGGCCGCGCACCCCGATTTCCTGCTGGTGATCTCATACAACCCCGGCTACCAGAGCGTGCTGAAGGACCTGAAGCCGTCGACCCGCCAGCGTTTCGTCAGCCTCGAGTTCGGCTACCCGGCACCGGCGGTCGAGGCGACGATCATTGCGCACGAGAGCGGTGTCGATGCGGCGATGGCCGAGCGCCTGGCCACCATCGGCGCGAAGGTGCGGCAGCTCCACGAGCACGGCTTCGACGAAGGCGTCAGCACCCGGTTGCTGGTGTATGCGGGGCAGCTGATCGTCGGCGGCATCGCGCCGCGCCGCGCCTGCGAGGTGGCGATCAGCCGCGCCGTCAGCGACGATGCGCAGGTGCAGCGGGCGCTGGCCGAGATCGTCGATGTGCTGTTGCCCTGATGTGCCGCCGGCCGACGGCCTGGCCTTCGCACGGGTGCAGCGCGTGCTGTCGCTGTTTGCGCAGGGGCTGGCAGGGCGGCAGGTCGCGCTGCGCGCGGCGGACGAGGGCGATGCGCTGCGGGCCGATGCGCGCGGGCTGTGCCTGCCCGCCTGCATTCAGGGCGAGGCCGACGAGCGCCGGTGCTTCGGCCTCTACCGCGCGCTGGTGCTGCGGCAGCTGGGCTGGCTGCTGGAGGGCGGACTGGCCATCGAGCAGGCGGTGCAACTGGCGCGCGAGCAGCCGGACACGCAGGCAGCCCTGCCGGCCCACCTGCAGGCCTTCGTCGCCCACCCGCGCCCGCGCTGGCTGGGCCTGGTGTTCCGGGCGCTGGAGGACCGGCGCATCGACCGGCTGCAGGGCGAGCGCCACCCCGGTGCGCGCGCCGACCTGGCACGTTTGCGGGCCTGGCCGGTCGACGCGCTGCCGGCGCTGGTCGCGGCGCGGGTGGCCGATGCGCCGCAGCCCTTGGCCAGCGCGCATGACAGCGTGCGCGCCGCGCTGCTGTTGTGTGCGCCAGCGGCGGGGGAAGCCGAGCCCGCGCTGCCGGGCCCCGATGCGCCGGCCGCCGCGCTGGACGCACCGCTACTTGGCCAGGGGCCCGATCTGCTGCCGCCCGCGCTGCGCCAGCAGCTGCGAACCCGCGGCGCCGGCGCCGCCCTGGCCTTGCTGCCGCCCGATGCCACGGCGGTGATGGCGGGCGACGAAGCAGCCGGCGCCGCGACCGACACCGAGGCGCCCGGCCCGGTCGGCGACAGCGCCGACACCGGCGCTCCAAGCTACCTCTACGACGAATGGGACCACCGCCGGCAGCGCTACCTTGGCGCCTGGTGCCGCGTGCACGAACTGCGGCTGCGCGGCGGCGACAGCGGCTTCGTGCAGGCGGCGCGGCGCCGCCATGCCGCGCTGGCGCGCCAGGTGCGGCAGCAGTTCGCGGCGATCCGGCCCGAGTCGCTGCAATACCAGCGCCGCTGCAACGACGGCGACGAGCTGGACCTCGACGCGCTGCTGCAGGCCCGGATCGACCGGCGTGCCGGCCGCCAGCCCGAGGAACTGCTGCACCGGCGCCAGCAGCGCGCCCGGCGTGACGTGGCGGCCGCGTTCCTGGTCGACATGAGCGCCTCCACCGACTTCGTGGTGCCCGAGCCCGGTGCCACGCCCGAGCCGCCGTCGCCGTCCCCGGCGGTCGACGAGGACGATCACTACCTCTACGGCTTCGTGCCGCGCCGGCCGACGGTGCAAACACCCAAAAGACGCGTCATCGATGTCGAGAAGGAAGCCATCGCGCTGATGGCCGACGCGCTGCAGCGGCTGGGCGATGCCTATGCGGTGTACGGCTTCTCGGGCGAAGGCCGGCACCGGGTGGAGTTCCACATCGCCAAGCAGTTCAACGAGCCGCTGGACGGCCGGGCCTGGTCGGCGCTGGCGGCGATGCAGCCGCGCGGCGGCACCCGCATGGGCCCGGCGATCCGCCATGCGCTGCAGCAGCTGCGGCGCCAGCCGGCGCGGCTGAAGCTGCTGCTGATCGTTTCCGACGGCTATCCGCAGGACCAGGGCTACGGCCCCGATCGGGACGACGAGGACTACGGCCTGCAGGACACCGCCCGCGCGCTGCGGGAGGCCGAGGCCGCCGGCGTGCTGGCCTTCTGCCTGACGGTGGACCCGGCGGGTCACGACTACCTGCGGCGCATGTGCGCGCCGCAGCGCTACCTGGTGATCGACGAGGTGGCCGGGCTCCCCGCAGCGCTGAGCCAGGTCTACCGCATGCTCAGTGCCGGCGTCCGGCCGGCGCGCATCGCCGCCACCGAATGATCTTGAACATGTGGTGCCGCCGCCTAGCATCGGGCGGCATCGTCATCGCTTCAAGAGGACTCGCGCATGCTGATGCAGACCGCCGCCCGCTGCCTGGTGCGGCTGACCCCGCCCGCGATGGGCACCGCCGTGGCCCAGGCCCTGGCCACGCGCACCCGCCCGGCGCGCGTGCACCCGGCCGAACAGGCCGCGATGGCCCGGGCCACCCCGTTGGCCGACCCGGGCGGCCGGCCCTGGGCCTGGTGCTGGGGCGAAGGGCCGACCGTGCTGCTGGTGCACGGCTGGGGCGGGCGCGGTGCGCAGATGGCACCGCTGGCCGCTCACTTGGGGCGCCAGGGGTTTCGTGCCGTGGTGTTCGATGTCACCGGTCACGGCGATTCACCGCAGCGGCGCTCGGGATGGAGCAGCTTCCTGCTCGACACGGCAAGCGTGGCGCGCCGGCTCGGTGTCGGGCTGCATGCCTGCATCGGCCACTCGGCCGGCGGCCTGACGATGATGGCCGCGCGCCGCGTGCACGGCCTGCAGGCGGCGCGCTACGCCTGCATCTGCGCGCCCAGCCATCCGTTTCCGCCGGTGGAGGCGGTGCGGCGCGCGCTCAACCCGCCGGAAGGCGTGCTGCGCCGCTACCGCCACGGCATCGCCGCGCAGTTCCACACCGACTGGGAAGCGCTGCAGGCCGGCGCCGCCTGGGCCGGTGCCGGCCCCGAACTGCTGCTGGTCTACGACCCCGGCGACCGCTACATCCCGCACACCGAAGGTGACCGATTGCAAGCCTTGTGCCCCGGGGCACGGCTGGTGAAGACGCAGCCGCACGGTCACACCCGCATCCTCTCGACGCCCGAGCTGGCGTCGGCCGTGACCAGCTTCCTGCAGCGCTGACATCGCGAATCTCGATGACGCGGGTGGGGCCACCGCATTGAAATCGGGCCGCCAGGCCCCACACTGCGGCAGAGGCCGGGTGTTCCGGTCAATGCAAGCGAGATCGAGATGAAACGCCTTTGGGTGGCCACGATGGTGACGGTGCTGGGGCTCGGCTTGGGCCTGGGACCGCTCGAGGTCGATGCCAAGCGGCTGGGCGGTGGCACCTCGTCCGGCATCAAGCGGACCACGCCGCACCAGCAAACGCCGACGCAGACCCCGCCGCAGCAGAACCCGGCCCAGCCCAACGGCCCGCAGCAGGCCGCCCCGGCCGCCCCGGGTGTGCAGGCCGGCGCCGCCGCGGCACCCAAGCGCTCGTGGCTGGGTCCGATGGCCGGCATTGCCGCCGGCATCGGGCTGGCCGCGCTGCTCAGTCACTTCGGCCTGGGCGCGGAAGTCGCCGGCCTGCTGACGATGGTGCTGGTGGGCGGCCTCGTGGTGCTGGCCGGCCTGTGGCTGATGCGGCGCTTCGGCCGCCAGGTTCAGCCGGCGGCCGGCAGCCGCCTGCAGTACGCCGGCGCCGGTGCCGGTGCGCCGCCGGCGGCAGCGGGCGGCTGGTCCGGCATGCCGGCCACGTCAGCGCCGCTCGCGGCGGCCGCGGCTCCGCTGGCCGGCTTCGACACCGCCGGCTTCGAGCAGATCGCCAAGCAGCTCTTCGTCCGCCTGCAGGCCGCCAACGATGCCGGCAACCTGGCCGAGCTGCGCCGCTACGCCACGCCAGAGATGGCCGAGCAGTTCCGGCTCGAGCTGCAGCAGCGGGGCGGCCGGGCGCAGCACACGGCCGTGATGAAGCTCGACGCGCAGGTGCTGGAGACGGCGGAGGAGGGCGGCCAGCAGATCGTCAGCGTGCGGTTCCACGGCCTGATCGTCGAGGAGCACGACAGCGCCGCGCAGCCCTTCGACGAGGTCTGGCACTTCGTCCAGCCGGCCGACGGCAGCGGCCAGTGGGCGCTGGCCGGCATCGCCCAGACCGCCTGAACGCGGGGCGGGGCGCGGCGCGGCGCATGCGTCCGCGCCGGCGCTGTGCTCGTAGGTGGGGGTAGGTCGCAGCGCCGAGCTGCGTTACCCTCGCCACCCATGTCCGCCGCGCTGCCCGAACGATCGAACGCCGAACTCTCGCGCCTGCTGGCGCGCGTGGCGCTGCGCGACCGCGGCGCCTTCGAGCAGGTGTACCGGCTCACCTGCGACCACCTGCTGGGCCTGGCCTTCGGCATCCTGCACCGGCGCGACCGGGCCGAAGACGTGCTGCAGGAAGCCTTCATCAACGTCTGGCACGGCGCCGCGGGCTTCAACCCGGCGCTGGCCACGCCGATGACCTGGCTGATCAACATCGTGCGCAACAAGGCGATCGACAAGCTGCGCAGCGGCAAGACCGAGCGCGAGTCCACCGTCGAGCTGGACGACGAGGCGATGCAACTGCCCGACGACGATGCGCGCCAACCTCAGCAGCTGTTCGACGAAAGCCTGCTGCGGGTGCGCATCGATGCCTGCATGGCCGGCCTCGCCGCGGCGCAGCGCCAGGCCATCGCGCTGGCCTACTACCGCGGCATGGTGCACACCGAGATCGCCGAGATCCTGAACGCGCCGCTGGGCACCGTGAAGGCCTGGGTGCGGCGCGGCGTCGACCGGCTCAAGAGCTGCCTCGAGACGGCTGGGGTGACGGCGGCATGAACCTGCTGCTGCCCGAACGGCTCGACGCACTGGCGCGCGACTACGCGCTGGGCACGATGACCGGCGGCGCGCGCCGCCGCTTCGATCACCTGCTGCGCGAGCACCTCGCCGTGCAGCAGGCCGTGGCCGGCTGGCAGGGCCGGCTTGCGCACCTGGCCGCACCGGTGCCGCCGCTGGCGCCGCGCGCCGAGGTCTGGCAGGGGCTGCAGCAGCGCCTGTTCCACGAGGCGCCGGCGGCCTCCGCGCGCAAGCCCTGGTGGCGAGCGCTGTTCGGTGGCGGCCAGCTCTGGGCCGGCGCGCTGGCCGGCGCCTTGCTCTGCGTGGTGGTGCTGCGCCAGCAGCCGCAGCTGGGTGGCTTCGACACGCGCCAGGAAGCGCTGCCGGCCAGCTACGTGGGCCTGCTGCTCGACGTTGCCGGCAAGCCCGCGGTGCTGGCCAGTTCGCGTCGCCACGGGCGGCGCATCGATGTCAAGCTGCTGCAGCCGCTGGTGGTGCCGGCGGGGCAGGTGGCGCAGCTCTGGGGCTTGCCGAAGGATGGCAGCGCGCCGTTCCCGATCGGCGTTGTGCCGGCCGGCGACAAGGCCGGCGTCACGGTGTCGCTGCCCTTGCCGGACAGTGCGGAGAAGCTGTTCTTCAACACCGCGCGGCTGGCGGTGAGCCTGCAGCCTGCACCGGCCCGGCCGGGGGAGGCGCCGGCCGCGCCCTTCGTGCTGTCGGGGCATTGCGTCAAGCTCTGGTAGCCGGGCGCACAATTTTTGCGGGGTGGCTGCGTCCGCCACGCCACCCGGTCTCGTAAGTGCGGGCAGGACGCCAACCAGAGGTGTCCAGCCACCCAACCAACCCGAGGACCCGATCCATGAACGCTGCCACCGTTGCCCGTCTCGCCACCGCGCTGCTCATCGCCACCAGCGGCTTCGCCGCCCACGCCGCGGATGCGGCGCCCGCCGCGCCCGACAAGCTGGCCCCGGCGCGCGCCGAGATCAAGGCCGGCCGCTGGGTGGCGGCGATCGACGAGCTGAAGAAGGTGAACGACACCGGCAGCGCCGACTGGAACAACCTGATGGGCTACAGCCACCGCAAGGCCAAGACGCCCGACTACGCCGCCGCCGAGCGCTTCTACAACGAGGCGCTGCGCATCGACCCCAAGCACCGCGGCGCGCTCGAATACTCCGGCGAGCTGTACCTGATGCTCGGCGACCTGCCCAAGGCCGAGGCCCGCCTGGCCGCGCTGGACAAGGCCTGCTTCCTGCCCTGCGAGGAGTACAAGGACCTGAAGGAAGCGGTGGCGCGCTTCAAGGCCAACGGCAACAAGTACGTCGCGCAGCAGTGATCGGCTGACACGGCGGGAGAGCGAGGGGATTGCCACGGCTTTTCGGCCGATCGGCCCCAGCGGCTTTGGCATCTACTGGCGGCTGCGTCCCGTCCGTGCCCGCCGCCCGTGTTGCCCTTCGCCTCTGCCGCCCACCGAATCCGCCGTCGTGCCCTGGCCCTCGCCCTGGTGCTGGTGTTGCCGGCTGCCGCGCAGGCCGCCGGGTGCGCCGATGCCGCGCCGGTCGCCGCGCCGGTGGCCGTCGACCCCGTGGCCTCGCGCCAGGCGCTGCGCAGCCTGACCTTCAATGCGATCGAGCGCAACCCCGGCGTCGCGGCGGCCCGCCTGCTGGCCGAAGCCGGCCTGGACGATGTGCGCGAGGGCGAGGCCGCCAAGCGCCCGCAGGCCTCGCTGGCCGTCACCAGCGGGCCGTCGTCGAGCCATGGCGCGGGCGTCACCGAGACCAGCGCGAACCAGCTGCGGGCCGGCCTCACCATCAGCCAGCTGATCTATGACGGCGGCCGCACCGATCGCCTGATCGACGTGCGCCGCCTGCAGGGCGAAGCGCTGCGGTTGAGCCACCTGAGCCAGCGCGAGCAGCTCGCGCTCAACGCCGTCTCGGCGGCCTTCGAGTTGAGCCGCTACCGCCAGCAGGCCCAGGTGTATGCCGAATACCGCCGCAGCGCGGCCTGCCTGGTCGATGCGCTCGAACAGGTGGTGGCCGCCGACCGCGGCCGCTTGAGCGAGCTGGTGCAGGCGCGCAAGACGCTGCTGCAGGTGGAGCTCACCCAGTCGCAGACCGATGCCACCGTGCGCCAGGCCGAAGTGCGGCTCAAGCGCTTCGTCGGCGACCTGCAGCTCGCGCCCGGCGCGCTGGGCGGGGCCTTGCTGCAGCTGCCCTCGCTCAACACCCTGCTGAGCGCCGCCGAGCAGTCGGCCGAGATCTCGCAGCTCGAGGTGCAGGCGCGGGCCGCGGAGGCGCTGACCCAATCCATCGCCGCCGGCAACAAGCCGCAGCTGAGCTGGAGCGCCGGCCTGACGCAATCGGGCAACTACGGCGGCAATGTGCCGACCAGCCGCAGCACCGGCCTGAGCCTTGGCGTCAACCTGAACATTCCGCTGCTGAACCCCGGCACCGATGCCGCCGAGGCTGCCGCCCGCAAGCGCGCGCAGGCCGCGCTGCTGCAGCGTGACGATGCGCTGGACGCGCGCAAGTCGCGCATCAACGACCTCTACGACCAGGCCGGCTCGGCCTTCGACCGCGCGCGCCAGACCGAGGCCATCCTGCGCGACAGCGAGCGCCTGCGCGGCTTCACGCTGCAGCAGTGGCAGCAGCTCGGCCGCCGCTCGCTGTTCGACGTGATGGCCGCCGAGAGCGACCACTTCAGCCTGCGCATCGCGCAGGTCAACGCGCTGCACGACGGCCAGCAGCTCGCGGCCACGCTGCAGTCGCTGGGCGCCGGGCTGCTCGACTACCTGCGCTGAGCCTCCCTCGGCCGCCGCGGCCGGAAATTGAGGCCGAAAAGCGCCGGCTTTCCGCCGATTGCACCGAGGCCCGCCGCGGTCTACTGGCGTCCAGTGATTCCACGCTGCGAGCCCATGCCCCAAGCCCTTGTCGCCATCGCCCGCCGGAGGTCCGCATGACCCGCCCCGCGGTGGACGCGCTGCTGGTCCTGCAGCGCAGCGACGTGGCGCACCTGGAGGCCCACCGCGAGCGCTTCGCCGACCTGCCGCTGCTGTGCACCGACCCCGGCATCCTGGAAACGGTGCTGCAGGCCGGCTTCACGAACTACGAGCTGCGCCGCCTGGACGCGGGCCGCGACATGCCGGCACGCGTCTACACCGAGACGGTGGCCCGTGCCACGACGATCGACCTGCTGCTGACGCGCGAGCGCGAACAGCTGTGGGGCCCCGGCAGCTTCCTCGGCTGGGACCGCGGCGTGCTGTTCCAGCCGCTGCACGTGATGCTCACCGCGCAGGCGCTGCGCCCGGTGGTCGAGCGCGACTTCCCGGAACAGCGCATCGGCCTGCTGCGGCCGGACAACCTGCTGCTGTTCAACTTCGACTCGGCCGTGCAGGCCGAGATCTACGCCGCCGACGGCCAGCGCTGGAGCTTCGTCGACCGCTACCCGGCCGGCCGCTTCTGGAACCCGCTGCAGCTCACGGCCTGCTTCGACTTCGACGCCATCGCGGCCATCGCCGCGCGCGGTCCGGTGCCCGCCATCACGCACCTGGGCAGCTGCTTCTACGACGTCAAGGCCTTCACGCAGGCGGTGAGCGAGGCCTTCGCCAGCAACCTCGACCTGCCCAGCATCTACTGCGACGTGCCGGTGCGCCGCGGCCCGCTGCTGCTGAAGGACATCGCCACGCTCAAGCCCGAGCAGATCGACCCCAGCTGCGTGCTGTACCGCGAGGCCGCACGCCGCGTGTTCACCGAGCAGCTGGCCGACCTGATTCCTTCGCGGCACACGCTCGCCGCGCAGGCCGACGTGCTGGCGCGCCGCGCCTACCTGCAGGCCATCAACTTCCTGGGCCTGAAGCGCGCGCTGGCCGGCCAGCGGCCGCACCTGGTGATCGCCGACCACGACAACGGCCACCTCGGCCCCTTGTTCTCGCTGGCCGATGCGCTGGGCAGCGAGATCACCGTGTTCCCGCATTCCGGCTACACCAACGCCGCGCTGCCGCATGCCCACCGGGTGACGGCCATCGAACGTGACGGTTATGGCGCCCGCGTGGCCACGCTGCTGGGCCAGGCCGTGCCGACCCGCGCGGTGCGCTTCCGCGCCACGCAGCCGGCGCAGCACCGGCCGGCGCTCAAGCGCCTGACCATCCTGGTCAACACGATGTACAGCGACGGCCAGTACCACATCGACCTGTTCGGCCTGCGCGCGCTGTTCCGCGGCCTGCAGGCCATCTGCGCGCAGCGCGGCGCCGAGCTGGCGGTGCGGCTGAAGCCCAGCACGCCGGCGATCAACGTGGTCTCGGGCGCCCTGGGCGCGCCGGCCGAGTTCTTCCTGCGCACCACGCAGCCGTCGATCGACGACATCGCTCGCGACACCGACCTGTGCATTGCCTGGGGCGAGCTCACCACCGGCAGCATCAACTTCCTGGATGCCGCCAGCCTGGTGCTGCATGTCAGCGAGGAAGACTGGCCGACGCAGCTGGCACCGCAGGCGCCGTTCCTGCAGGAACGGCTGGTGCGCTCGCTGCACATCGACCAGGCGCTGCAGCTGGTGCAGCAGCTGTTCGACCAGCCCGCCGAATACACCCGCCTGCAGCAGCTGCAGGCCGCGCGCTACGCGCAGCGCCGTGCCGATGCGCACGACACCTTCTTCTCTTCTTCTCCCACTTCACCCGTCTGACGCAAGGAGCATGCAGCCATGCTGAACAACAAGTCCATCCTGATCACCGGCGGCACCGGCTCGTTCGGCAAGGCTTTCGTGCACACGGTGCTGTCGCGCTACCCCGACGTCAAGCGCCTGGTCATCTACTCGCGCGACGAACTCAAGCAGTTCGAGATGGCGCAGCAGCTGCCCGCCAGCAAGTACCCGCAGCTGCGCTTCTTCATCGGCGACATCCGCGACCAGGCGCGCCTGACGCGTGCGCTGGAGAACGTGGACATCGTCGTGCACGCCGCCGCACTGAAGCAGGTGCCGGCCGCCGAGTACAACCCCTTCGAGTGCATCAAGACCAATGTGCTCGGTGCGCAGAACCTGATCGAGGCCTGCATGGACACCAAGGTGCAGCGCGTGGTCGCGCTGTCCACCGACAAGGCCGCCGCGCCGATCAACCTGTACGGCGCCACCAAGCTGTGCTCGGACAAGCTGTTCGTCGCCGCCAACAACATCAAGGGCAGCCGCGACCTGCGCTTCTCGGTCGTGCGCTACGGCAACGTCATGGGCAGCCGCGGCTCGGTGATCCCGTTCTTCGTCGACAAGCGCGCCACCGGCGTGCTGCCGATCACCGACCCGCAGATGACGCGCTTCAACATCTCGCTGCAAGAGGGCGTGGACATGGTGCTGTGGTCCATCGAGCATGCCTGGGGCGGCGAGATCCTGGTGCCGAAGATCCCGTCCTATCGCATCACCGACGTGGCCAGCGCGGTGGCGCCGGAAGCCGAGCAGCGCATCGTTGGCATCCGCCCGGGCGAGAAGATCCACGAAGAGATGATCACCGCCAGCGACAGCCCCAACACCGTGGACCTGGGCGCCTACTACGCCATCCTGCCCTCGGGCGGCCAGTATTCGGTGGACGACTACTGCGCCCGCACCGGCGCCACGCGCGTCAAGCCCGGCTTCAGCTACGACAGCGGCAGCAACACCGACTTCCTGTCGGTGCCGCAGCTGCGCGAGATGATCTCGGCCGAGGTGGGCTCGGCGCAGCAGCACTGAAGCCCCGGCCTGCCGGCGGCCGGGCCGCCAGCAGCCGCGCGAATCACGGGTGCCAGGTGGCCCGCAGTGCCGTGGACGGCATGCCGCCCAGCGCTTGCCCCAGTTGCTTCGCCGCCAGTACCGTGGCGGGTGCGTGGCGCGCGAGTACCGAAGCCGTCAGTCTTTCCACCGGCCCCGCTGTGCTGACCGAGCCCAGCACCACGCCATGGCGCCCGCGCACCGCGGCGGAGACGCTGGCGATCTTCGTGTTCCGCTCGCCCCGGGTGATGTGGAAGCCGCTCCGTCGGATGCGTTCGTAGAGATCTCCCGGCTCGCCCAGCGCGGCCAGGATGACCCGACCGGCAGATCCGCGGTCCAGCGGAAGAATCTCGCCGGAGCGAATCTGGCTCTTGACACCTGGCGCGCCCTCGCAACGCATCAGGCAGCTGCGCAGGTTGCTCTCGAAGACGAAGAAGGAGGCGCTCTCGCCGGTGGCCACGGCGAGTTGACGAAGGATGGGTTCGATGGCGGCGTCGAGGTCGAATTGCGCCTGGTAGCGCGAGCCCATCCAGCCCACCGCGGGGCCCAGCCGCCAGGCGCCGTCTTCGCGCCTGACGAGGAACCGGGCGGCCGCCAGCGTGCGCGCCAGGCGCAGCACCGTGGGCTTGTGCATGCCCGTCCTGCGGGCCAGCTCGGCCAGCGGCAGAAAGAGTTCGTCGCCTTCAAAGGCCGTGAGGATGGCCAGCGCACGTGCCACCGCCGTGACGTTTTCGTCGCGCGGACGCGTCGAAGTTCCATCCGGCCCATCCGTCAGAAGCCACTTCGGCGTGGCTGGCGGCGGCTGGGTCCTGGGCTGTGTCGGCATGACCGGATCGTATCGCCAAGCCCTGCACCGTTACGCCAGACGTAACGCATTGCCTGCTCGGGACCGGTGCCCGGATCATGCGTCCCGTGAATCAGGAGACGAATTCCATGACGTCCATGCACACCAGCCGTCGCGGTTTCATGGCTTCGGCGGCCGCGTTCGCCGCGCTGCGCGCACAGGCCCAGGGCACGTCCACCGGGCCCATTCGAATGGTGATTCCATTCGCTGCGGGCGGTGCCACCGACGTGCTCGGGCGCGATCTGGCCAGATCCATGGGTGCCATCCTGGGGCAGGCGATCGTCGTCGAGAACGCGGGCGGTGGCGCCGGCGCGCTGGCCCTGCAGAAGGTGATCGGCGCCAAGGCCGATGGCAGCACGCTGTTCTTCGCGGCGTCCGGCAACATCACCGCGCAGCCGCTGCTACAGAAGGTGCGCGTAGACATCCTGACCCAACTGGCGCCGGTGGGCATGATGGCCACCGCACCGCACGTGCTGGTGGTGTCGGCGAAGACGCCGTTGAAGACGCTCACGGAACTGATCGCCTATGCCAAGGCCCATCCGGGAGAACTGAACTTCGGCTCTGCCGGTGTGGGCGGATTGGGGCACCTGGGCACCGAGCTGTTTGCGCGCGCAGCGCAGATTGACATCAAGCACATTCCCTACCGCGGTGCTTCACCGGCGACGACGGACCTGATCTCCGGCCAGATCCAGGCGATGTTCGGAACCATGCCCTCGTTCAGCGGCCATCTCCAGAATGGGCAACTGCGCGTCCTCGGCATCACCGCCCCCAGCGAAGCGGCACCGCTGCAAGGCATTCCACTGATCTCGAACACGGTCAGGGGCTTTGGCTACAAGAGCTGGAATGCCCTGTTCACGCCGGCCGGCGCGCGCCCGGCCGTCATTGCGCAGCTCTACGCGGCGATGAAGCAGGCCTCGGCTGACCGCGGCGTGGCCAAGCGGTTCGAAGAACAGGGCGTCGACATCGAATTGGCCGATGCGGCGGCGCTTACCGACCTGATTCGCAAGGAGACCGCACTGTGGGACAAGGTGATCCGCGAAGCCAACATCCAACCCAATTGATTCCTGCATGTCGCCACCTGCTTCTTCCGGCGTTGCGCCGGCCGTGACGGGCCTGGCGCCCGGTGCACGTGCCGCCACGCCGCCGGCCTTGCGCCAATGCCTGTCCTTGCCGGATTTCGAGAAAGCCGCCCGCCGCCGCCTGCCGCGGCCCCTCTTCGAATACATCGCCGGTGGCGCGGAAGACTCGGTTTCGCTGCACGACAACCGCGCTGCATTCGCTGAAATCGGCTTCGTGACGCGCGTGCTGCGCAACGTGTCCGGCCGCAGCCAGGCGGTGGAACTCTTCGGCAAGCGCTACGCATCCCCTTTCGGCATTGCGCCCATGGGCATCAGCGCGCTCAGCGCCTACCGTGGCGACCTGGCGCAGGCCCGCGCCGCCGCGGCCGAGGGCGTGCCGATGATCATGAGCGGCTCCTCGCTCATTCCGCTGGAAGAGGTGATCGCCGCGGCCCCCGGGACCTGGTTCCAGGCCTACCTGCCGGGCGAGGTCGCCAAGATCGAAGCCTTGATCGACCGCGTCGACCGTGCCGGGGTGCAGGCGTTGGTGCTCACGGTGGACACCGCCGTGCTGGCCAACCGCGAGAACAACATCCGCGCGGGCTTCTCCACGCCCCTGCGACCCAGCTTCAACCTGGCGTGGCAGGGGCTGACCCACCCGCGCTGGACGATCGGCACGTTCCTGCGCACGCTCGTGAGCCACGGCATGCCGCACTTCGAGAACTCGTCGGCGACCCGAGGCGCCCCCATCCTCTCGTCGAGGGTGGCACGCGACTTCGGCGCCAAGGACCACCTGGATTGGCAGCACCTGGCGCTGATCCGCCGGCAGTGGAAGCGCACCTTGGTGGTCAAGGGGATCATGAACCACGAGGACGCGCGACAAGCGCGCGACATGGGCGCCGACGGCCTCATCGTGTCGAACCACGGCGGCCGCCAGCTCGATGGGACCGTTTCGCCGCTGCGCGTGCTCCCGCAAGTCGTCCAGGCCGTGGGCGGCGACTTCCCCGTCATGATGGACAGCGGTATCCGGCGCGGGACGGATGTCCTGAAGGCGCTGGCACTCGGCGCCAAGTTCGTGTTTGTCGGCCGCCCGTTCAACTATGCGGCCGCCGTCGCGGGCGAAGAGGGCGTGCGCCATGCCATCCGTGTTCTTGCCGACGAAGTCCAGCGGGACCTGGGCCTCCTGGGCCTGACGTCGACTTCAGAAGTGACGGCCGCACAGCTTCGCGAGCGGTTCTGCCGCAGCGCCCCGGCATCCCTGCAGGCATCGACGAGCAGTGAATCCGTGCGGCCATTCAGTTCGACTCAGTGCTGAGCCTGCACGGCGCGCGCCGCTGTCTGCAGGCAGGCCAGGAACTGCGTGGCCATCGGCGTTGGTTGATAGGACCTGCGCATCACCACCCCCATCTGCACCCGCGCCAGCGGCGCCTGCAGCTTGATCGGCTGGATGCCGAAGGCGGCCAGGCGCTCGGCCAGCGGCCGTGAGGCCGCGCCCAGCATGTCGGTGCCCGACACCAGCCCCAGCATCACCGCGAAGGACGCGTAGCGCACGCCGCCGCGCGGCGGCGCCAGGCCGGCCTGCTGGAACGCCGCGGCCACCACCGATGTGCGCTTGTCGGCCACGGCCAGCGGCTGCAGCCACTGTGCGCCGGCCAGCTCGGCCAGCGTGCGCGCCTGGCTCAGCGGATGGCCGGCCCGCGCCACCGCGACGAAATCGGTCGCCAGCAGCGGGATGCTGCGCAAATCGTCGTCCAGCATGTCCGGCAGCATGTGCATGGCGGCGAAGTCGACCTGCCCATCGCGCAGCCGGTGCATCCCCTGCGGGAACTTCAGCTCCACGATCGACAGCTCGGCGCGTGGCGCCGCCTGGCGGAACTGCTGCACCGCCTGCGGCAGCAGGGTCAGCGCGATCGACGAGGTGGTGCCAAAGGTCAGCGAGCCGCGCAATTCGCCCTGCAGCTGCTCGATCTCCTCGCGCGCACGGCGTGCGTCCTCCAGCAACTGGCTGGCGCGCACCTGCAAGGCCTCGCCATAGGGCGTCAACTCGATGCCCCTGGCGCTGCGGTTCAGCAGCACGGCGCCGAGGTCGGCCTCGAGTTCCTGGATCGTGCGGGTCACCGCCGGCTGCGTCAGTGCCAGCCCGCGGGCGGCCGCGCGCAGGCTGCGTTCGCGCGCCACGGCGACGAAGACTTCGAGCTGCTGCAGTTTCATGGCGCGATGATGATCAGCAAAGCTGATCGCGTGCAAGCGCTTCGCATCTTTCCAGCATCACCGGCGATGCCTAGAGTGCGATGCTCCGCTCGCTCTCGAAAGGCCTTCATGCGTTCCTGGACCCCCTGGTTGACCACCGCCGCGTTGCTCGGCGCCCTGCATGCCACCGCCGTGCAGGCCGAGCCGGTGGCCGCGATCCATGCGCTGGCCAGCGCCGAGAAGGCGCCGCTGCTGGACACGCTGCGCGAGCTCGTCAGCATCGAATCGGGCAGCAAGGACACGCAGGGCCTGGCCCAGCTGGCTGCGTTGATCCAGGCCCGCCTGGCGCAGCTGGGCGGCCAGGTGCGGCTGATCCAGTCCGACGAGGTCTACCGCATGGAGGACACGCCGGAGAAGCAGGGTGCGATGGTGCATGCCGAGTTCAAGGGACAGGGCAGCAAGAAGATCATGCTGATCGCGCACATGGACACCGTCTACCTGCGCGGCATGCTGAAGGACCAGCCCTTCCGCATCGACGGCGACCGGGCCTATGGCCTGGCGATCCTCGACGACAAGCAGGGCATCGCGCTGATCCTGCACACGGTGGCGATGCTGCAGAAGCTGAACTTCCGCGACTACGGCACGCTGACCGTGCTGATCAACGGCGACGAGGAGATCAGCTCGCCCGCCTCGCGCAGCACCATCACGCGACTGGCGGCCGACCAGGACGCGGTGTTCTCCTATGAAGGCGGCGGCGACAGCGGCAACCTGCGGCTGGCCACCAGCGGCATCGGCTCGGCCTACCTCAGCGTGGAGGGCAAGGCCTCGCATGCGGGTTCGGCGCCGGAGAAGGGCGTCAATGCGCTGACCGAGCTGTCGCACCAGCTGCTGCAGCTGGGCGACCTGTCGCAGCCGGCCAAGGGCCTGAGCCTGAACTGGACCGTCGCACAGGCCGGCACCAACCGCAACGTGATTCCCGCGCAGGCCACGGCGCAGGCCGATGCCCGGGCGCTGCGCCTGGCCGATTTCGACGACCTGCAGGCCACGCTGCAGCAGCGCGTGAAGACGCAGCGGGTGAAGGACGCCAAGGTGCGCCTGAACTTCGAGATCCGGCGGCCGCCGCTGGAAGCCACGCCGGCCTCGCGCAGCCTGGGCGGCCAGGCCGTGGCCATCTACCGCGAGCTGGGCCTGCCGCTGAAGGTGCTGGAAACGGCCACCGGCGGCGGCACCGATGCCGCGTTCGCCTTCGTCAAGGCCCGTGGACCGGTGATCGAAGGCTTCGGCCTGAGCGGATCGGGCTCGCATTCGAACGACGCCGAGTACGTGAAGCTCGATTCCATCGTGCCGCGGCTGTACCTGTCGACCCGCCTGGTGATGGACGTGGCCAGCGGCAAGGCGCCGTGATCGACGGCGATTGATCGGCGGGGAAACCCGCGCTATTCGGCCTATTGCGCCGGCGGCGTTGCAGGATCATCGACAGCGTGGTCCTGCGCCTGCCGCGGCCGCGCGAGCCTGCAGGTTCGTGCGCTGAGGGTCCGGCGGCGGAGAACAGGGCCCGTCGGAGCACCCCACGATGGCCTTCATCCCCTACAGCCGCCAGAGCATCACCGAAGACGACATCGCCGCCGTCACCGCGGTGCTGCGCTCGGAGTTCCTGACGCAAGGCGCCGAAGTGCCGCGCTTCGAAGCCAGCTTCGCCGCGCTGCACGGCGTGGCGCATGCGGTGGCGGTGAGCAATGCCACCGCCGGCCTGCACATCGCCTGCCTGGCGCTGGGCATCGGGCCGGGCTCGCGGGTATGGACCTCGCCGAACAGCTTCCTGGCTTCGGCCAACTGCGCGCTGTACTGCGGCGCGAGCATCGATTTCGTCGACATCGATCCGGCCACGCGCAACCTCTCGGTCGAGGCGCTGAAGGACAAGCTGGCCGCCGCCGAACGCAGTGGCACGCTGCCGCAGCTGCTGATCCCGGTGGACTTCGCCGGCTTCCCGGCCGACCTGCGCGAGATGCGCGCGCTGGCCGACCGCTACGGCTTCCGCATCCTGCAGGACGCGTCGCACGCCACCGGCGCGGTGTACCTCGGCCAGCCGGCTGGCGCGGCCTGGGCCGATGCCAGCGTGTTCAGCTTCCATGCGGTGAAGATCGTCACCACGGCCGAAGGCGGCCTGGTCACGACGCAGGATGCCGGCATCGCCGAGCGCCTGCGCCTGCTGCGCTCGCACGGCATGACGCGCGAGCGCCACCTGATGGACGCCGAGCCCGAAGGCCCCTGGGTCTACGAGCAGCAATGCCTGGGCTACAACTTCCGCATGACCGAGCTGCAGGCGGCGCTGGGCACTTCGCAGCTGAAGCGCCTGCCGCAGATGCATGCGCGGCGGGCCGCTCTGGCGGAGCGTTATGACGGCCTGCTGGCCGGCCTGCCGGTCAAGCGCCCGGCGCGCTCGGCCGACCGCGTCTCGGCCTGGCACCTGTACGTGATCGAGCTCGATGCCGAGCGTTGCACGGCCAGGCGCGCCGAGGTCTTCCAGGCGCTGCGCGATGCGCAGATCGGCGTCAATGTGCACTACATCCCGATCCACACCCAGCCGCACTACCAGCGCCTGGGCTTCCGGCGCGGCGACTTCCCGAACGCCGAGGCCTACTACGCCGGCGCGATCTCGCTGCCGCTGTTCCCCGACATGACGGCGGCTGAGCAGGACCATGTGGTCGCGACGCTGGCCGCGGCGGTGAAGGTGCGCTGATGGAGCTCGCACTCGGCACCGTCCAGTTCGGACTCGCCTACGGCGTGGTCGGCACGGGCCAGCAGGTGCCTGACGACGAGGCGCGCCGCATCCTCGAGCAGGCCGCGGCGCTGGGCATCCGCGTGCTCGACACCGCGGCGGCCTATGGCGACATCGAGCAGCGCCTGGCCGGCCTGGCCGGTGGTGCGCTGTTCTCGGTGGTCAGCAAGATCCCGCCGCTCTCGGGCGATGTCGCGACGGCCGATGCGGCCGCCGACTTCGTGCGCGCGTCGCTCGAACGTTCGCAGCAGCGGCTCGGTGGCTTGCTGCAATCGGTGCTGTTCCACAGCGCCGACAACCTGGCCGGCCCGCTGGGCGATGCGTTGTGGCGCGCAGCGGCCGACATCTGCGTGCCGGCGCGCATCCGCCTGGGCGTCTCCTGCTACGGCCCGCAGCAGCTCGAAGCGCTGCGCCGCCGCTACGACATCCGCATCGCCCAGCTGCCCGGCAATGTGCTGGACCAGCGCCTGGCCGAGCACAAGTTTGACGGCATCGAGCTGCACCTGCGCTCGGCCTTCCTGCAGGGCCTGCTGCTGGCGCCGGCCGAGCAGGGCGGGGCGCGCGTGCCGGATGCGGCCGCTCATCTTGAACGTTGGCAGCAGCGCTGCCTGGAGCATGGCCTGTCGCCGCTGACCGCCGCGCTCGGCGCCGTGAAGGCGCTGCCGGGCGTGCGCTACTGCGTGGTCGGCGTCGAGAGCGTGGCGCAGTTGTCGCAGATCGCCACCGCCTGGTCGCGCGCCGAACCGCTGCGCTGGAGCGACCTGGCCACCGACGAACCCGCGGTGATCGACCCCCGCGTGTGGAAGGCTCCCCCCGCAGCGCCTTCGGCGCCTCCCCCCAGGGGGCGCCGCCAGCGGCCCGGCGAAGCCGGTTCCGCGGCGGCCGCTTGAACCGCCCATTGGAACCACCGAGATGAGCAAGACCCTCGCGATCGTCCAGGCCCGCATGTCCAGCACCCGCCTGCCGGGCAAGGTGCTGAAGGACCTTGGCGGCCGCCCGCTGATCGGCTTCATGCTCGAGCGCGTGAAGCGCGCGCAGCAGGTGCACGAGATCGTGTTGGCGACCAGCACCGATGCCAGCGACGATGAACTGGCCGACACCGTGCAGCGCCTGGGCTTCGGCGTGCACCGCGGCAGCCTCGACGATGTGCTGGCGCGCTTTGCCGGCGCCGCCGATGGGCGCGGTGCCGACGTGCTGGTGCGCCTGACCGGCGACTGCCCGCTGATCGACCCGGCCTTGATCGACCGCGCGGTGAGCCACCTGCGCGCGAACGGCCTCGACTACGTCACCAACGGCGAGCCGGCGATGTACCCCGATGGCCTCGATGTCGAGGCCTTCACCCACGCCGCCTTGCAGCGCGCCTTCCACGAAGCCAAGCTGCCGAGCGAACGCGAGCACGTCACGCCCTACCTGCGTGTGCCCGCCGCAGGCTTCCGCCGCGGCAGCCTGGCCGGCGCGGTGGACCTCTCGTCGCTGCGCTGGACGGTCGACCACGCCGACGACCTGGCCGTCGTGCGCGCGCTGGTCGATGCGCTCGGCGCCGAAGCGGCGCTGCAGGCGGACCTGTTCGACTTCCTGCGCGTGCTCGATGCCCAGCCCGATCTGCTGAAGGTCAACCCGCACCAGCGCAACGAGGGCTACCTCAAGAGTCTTCAACAGGACGCGGCGCTCGCGGCGGTCTGAGAAATTTTCTTAACGAATCCCGCAAGGAAGCACCATGCGCCAGTTCACCCGATCCGAAGAATTTCTCCAACGTGCCGAACGGGTGATCCCGCTGGGCAGCCAGACCTTCAGCAAGAGCCGCACGCAGTATCCGAAGGGCGTGTCGCCGTACTTCATCGAGCGCGGCCAGGGCTCGCATGTCTGGGACATGGACGGCAACGAGTACGTCGACTTCATCATGAGCCTGGCCTCGATCACGCTGGGCTATGGCGATGCCGACGTCACCGCCGCGGTGGCGAAGCAGTTGCAGGACGGCGTGATCTTCTCGCTGCCGCACCGGCTGGAAACCGAGGTCGCCGAGCTGATCTGCGAGATGGTGCCCTGCGCGCAGATGGTGCGCTTCGGCAAGAACGGGTCCGATGCCACCGCCGGTGCGGTGCGGCTGGCGCGTGCGTACACCAATCGCGAGCACATCGCCCAATGCGGCTACCACGGCTGGCAGGACTGGTACATCGGCACCACCGCGCGCAACCGCGGCGTGCCGGTCTCGACCCGCGAGCTGACGCACCCGTTCCCGTACAACGACCTCGCCGCGCTGGAAGCGTTGTTCGCCAAGCACCCGGGCCAGATCGCCGCGGTGATCATGGAGCCGGTGGGCGCCACCGCGCCGGCCGCGGGCTACCTGCAGGCGGTGAAGGACCTGGCGCATGCGCACGGCGCGCTGCTGGTGTTCGACGAGACGATCACCGGCTTTCGCCTCGCCAACGGCGGTGCGCAGGCCTGGTTCGGCGTCACGCCCGACCTGGCCACCTTCGGCAAGGGCATGGCCAACGGCTACCCGGTGTCGGCCATCGCCGGCCGCGCCGACGTGATGAAGCTGATGGAGGAGATCTTCTTCTCGTTCACCTTCGGCGGCGAGGCGCTGTCGCTGGCCGCGGCCAAGGCCACGCTGCAGAAGCTGCAGCGCGAGCCGGTGGTCGCACGCCTCACCCAGCATGGCGAGACCATCCAGGCCGGCCTGAAGCAGATCGTGGCCGACAACAAGCTCGACGACGTGTTCTCGGTCAGCGGCCACCCGACCTGGAGCTTCCTGAACATCAAGGACGCGCGCGGCTCGACGGTGTTCGACATCAAGACGCTGCTGATGCAGGAGCAGCACCAGCGCGGCATCCTGTGCCTGGGCGCTCACAATCTGAGTTATGCCCACAGCGATGCCGACGTCCAGCAACTGCTGGGCATGTACCGTGAGGTGCTGCCGATGATCGGCAAGGCGCTGGACAGCGGCACGCTGCGGCAGCAGCTGCGCTGCGATCCGCTGGTGCCCCTGTTCAAGGTCCGGTGATGACGCTCCCCCCCGGAGCGCCTGCGGCGCTTCCCCCCCAGGGGGGCGACGCCAGCGGCCCGGCGCAGCCGGCTCCGCGGCGCCCGCTGGAGGGCGCGACGCGCTTGCGCGCGGCCGCGCTGGCGGACTCGGCGACGGTGCTGGGGTGGCGCAACCACCCGGGCGTGCGGCGGGTGATGTTCACCGACCATGTGATTGCGCCTGACGAGCATGCGGCCTGGTGGCAGCGGGTGATGGCGTCGGCCGATCATCACGTGCTGATCGTCGTGCACGAGGGCCGCGATTGCGGCGTCGTCACCTTCACGCGCAGCAAGACGGAAGCGCCCGAGGCCGGTGTGTGGGACTGGGGCTTCTACCTCGACCCCGATGCCTTCCCGCAGCCGCTGCAGCAGCTGCGCGCCTGGAGCGGCATGGAAGAGCAGTCGATCGCCTGGGCGCAGCAGCAGTTGCAGGCGCGGCGCATCGATTGCGAGGTGTTCGCCTTCAATGCCGCGGTGCTGGCGCTGCACAAGCGCCACCGCTTCACCGAGCGCGACCGCTACCCGCGCGAGCGCGGCAGCGAGACGCACGAGGTGGTGCGCCTGTACCGCGAATTCACACCCGCGTCCGTGGCCTGAACCGGCCTCAGCTCAGCGCGGCGCGCAGGTCCAGGTCGCTGGCCAGGTCGCCGGCCGTGCCGCGCCGGCCCCACATGTACAGCTCGGCGAAGCGCGCCACCGGCAGCCCGGCGGCCTGCAGCTTCGGTCCCAGCTCGGGCGACACCAGCCACCACTCGAAGATCTCGCGCTCGCTGTCCAGCCCGAGCGGCGGCATCGCCATCAGTTCGCCAGCGGCCAGCCGGCTCACCGCCTGTTCGCAACGGCAATAGACATGGCGTTGCAGGTAGTCGGCCACGGATTCCTTCATCACGTTGTCCCGTCGTCAGGATGGGATCATCGTAGGGGCGCGGGTCGGCGCCGACCTTGATGTTTCTCAGGCCTGGTCCGGATCGATCAGGCCGTTTCGCGCAGTCGCAGCACCACCGCTTCGGCCACGCGTTGCGCGCCCAGGCCGTCGCAGCGGCGGGCCAGTGCCTCGCCCATCGCGCGCAGGCGGGGCGCATCGGCGGCCAGTGCGGTCATTGCATCGGGCAGGCGGGCCAGGGCCTGTGGACCGAAGGCGCCGAGGTCGATGCCTTCGCCGGCCGTGGCCAGCTTCGCGCACAGCGGCTGCTGGTTGGCGGCGATCGGCAGCGTGATGCCGGGCAGGCCGAGGCTGGCCCGCTCCCAGGTCATCGAGCCGCCGGCGCCGACGAACAGGTCGGCGGCGGCGAAGCGGCGCGCGATGTCGCGCGCACCGATCGTCACCTCGACGCACGCCGTCGCGGCCCAGCGCTCGCGCACCGCCGGGCCTTGCGGCGCGCCGCTGCCGATGATCACGTCGCAGTGCAGGTCGGGGCGTGCGGCGTGCAGCGCGGCCAGGCAGGCTTCGGTGGCGTTGTCGGGGTCGCTGCCGCCGAAGGCGATCACCACGCGGCGCAGGCCACCGTCACGCGGGCCGCGCGCCGTGCGCGTGGCCGCGAACTCGGGGCGCAGCAGCGCATAGCCGGGGCCGAACAGCGTGCGGCCGGTGGCCGGCCACACGGCTTGATAACGTGCAAAAGCATCGTCATGCCAGTTCTGGTCGAGCAGCAGGTCGCCGGCCAGCGGGCGGTCGGCCAGGTCGTCGATCACCAGCACGCAGCGGGCGTGCGGGCGCAGCGCGTTGGCCCATGCGGCGCCACGCTGGTAGTGGTCCAGCACCAGCAGGTCGGTGCCGCCCAGCGCGCGCAGCGCGTCGGCACTGGCCTGGGCGTCGCGGCCGGCATCGGCGGCTTCGTCCGGCAGCGCCTGCCAGGTGCAGCCGGCCTGCTCGATGGCGGCCACCGCATCGCCGGGCTGGCGGCGCAAAAGGAAGTGGATCTGCCCGAAGCCGCGTTCGCGCAGCGCGCCGGCCAGTGCCAGGCAGCGCATCACATGGCCATGGCCGATGGTGGCGGATGAATCAGCGCGGATGATGGCGCGCATGGGTTCTTCAGGCGCGGATGTCGACTTCGCGCAGGAAGGCGCGCCACAGGTTGAGCCCGTCCCACACCGGCGCGAAGTCCAGCGCCTGGCCCACCGGCATGATGCGGTCGATGCCGCGCGGGTGGGTGCGGCGCACGAAGGCCTGCAGTTCGTCGCGCGTGAAGCCATGCTGCGAGACGGTCTGGATGCGGCGGCTGAGCAGCGGGGCCAGCGCGTCCAGCGTGGCCAGCCGCGCCTCGTGGAACAGGCCGCCGCCGCAATGCAGCTCGGCATGCACCGCGGGCTCGTCCAGCCACACGCGGGTCACGAGGTTGGGGCCGGGCTCGATTCTCACCGCGGCCTGCATCGCCAGCAGGTCGGCGGCCACCGTCTTGTTGACCATGTCGGCCGCGCCGAGGCCGTGGTCCATCTGCGCGGCGCGCGCCTCGATGGCCGGCCACAGGCGCGTGCGGGCGGCCCGCGTCGCGTCCGCCTCACCCAGCCACAGCACCAGCCGCGGCGAAGAGCAGGCCATCTGGCCGAAGCTGTAGGCGTCGTTGCAGAAGGCGCGCGCCAGCGTGGCCAGCGCGGACTCGTCGAGCGCGTTGACGGCCTCGGACTTCAGCAGCGTGAGCGAGAACTTGTCCGGGAAGCACAGCTCGGTGGCATGCGGCGGCAAGGGCAGTGCGCGCACGGTGTTCACAGTGGCGTCGCCGCCCCAGATCACGCGGATGTCGCAGGCGGCGGACAGGCGTGCGGTGATGGCCTCGTCGTGGCCGTAGCGCAGCAGCGCGACGCGTTCGGCGATCGGGGTCCAGGCGGGCTCGGCCAACAGCATGGCCAGCGTGTCCAGCAGCAGTTCGGTCTGCGCACTGGCGCGCGACGACAGCCGCACGATGCTGCGGTTGCCGCACAGCAGCGACAGCAGCCACGAGTAGACGAAGATCGTGTCGACATTGCCCGGCGCGAGGTGGAACGCCAGGCCGCGCGGCAGCAGTTCGGTCTGCTGGCCGTGGCCCGAGAGCAGTTCGTCGATCAGCCGCCTGACATGGGCGGGCCGCAGCCAGAAGCCGAGCGCCACCAGTTCGGGATGGGCGCGGGCCGCCGCCGAGGTGGTCAGCGCGCGGGAGAGGGCCGCGGCGAAGTCGATCTGCAGCGCGCCGAAGGGGGCAAGGTCCGGCAGCGCCTGCAGCCGCGGCAGGTCCAGCTGTTCGGGCGAGAGAACCAGAGTGCGCAAGGGGCTCATGTCGTTGCCTGCGGAGTAGTCCAAGCGGTCGCCGCGGAGCCGGCTTCGCCGGGCCGCCGGCGGCGCCCCCTCGAGGGGGAAGCGCCGCAGGCGCTACGGGGGTGGGCCATGGGTATCACTGCAGCCGCGGACTTCGGCAGCGGGCACGCGGCCGTGGATGCGGAAGTATTTGCCGAGGCGGCCGCAGCTGCAATCGTCTTCGCCGAGCACGGTGCCGAGGTCTTCGGTCAGCAGGCTGTGGCCCGGGTAGCTGGCGGGCAGGCAGGACAGCACCTGCACGACGCCGGCCTCGCCGTGCGGCAGCACGCGCCAGTCGGCGGGGCTGCGCACCAGCACGTCGGCAAACGCCGGCGCATGCAGGTGGCCGGCCTCGCATTCGACGAACACCGAGCCCACCTGCTCGACCATGCCGTAGAAGTTGTGCACGCGCACGTTGCCACCGGCCACCGCGGCAAAGCGGGCCTTGAACTGCTCGTTGTCGACCGCGATGTCGAGCAGCTTCTTCCAGCCGCCGCTGTGGATCAGCACCGCGCCGGACAGGTCGATTGTCTGGCCGCTCTTTTCGAGGGTCAGGACCAGGTACTGCCAGACCATGAACGTGAAGCCGAACAGCAGCTTGGGTTGGCCGGCATGCCTGGCGCAGAAGGCTTGCACGGCCTCGAGGTCCAGGCTCATGTCGTCGCGCAGCGCGTAGACATGCTCGCGGCCCAGGTTGGCCAGGCCCAGGATGCCGGCGCCGCGGGCCGAGAAGCTCTTGCGGTCCTTGATGACGCCGGGGTGGTCGATGATCAGCATCGGCAGCCGTGCGCGGCCGACATAGCGCTGCATGATGCGCGCCAGCGCGGTGGTCTGGCGCGCCGCGGTGGTCTTGTCCAGCGTGATGCGTGACGGCGTCTGGCCGCTGGTGCCGGACGAGGTGAGCACCTTGAACACCTGCTCGTTCGGCACGCTGGCCAGCAGCCGGTGCTTGAACAGGCGCACCGGCAGGAAGGGCAGTTCTTCGAGCGCGCGGTCCTGCTGCGGATCGACGCCATGCGCGGCCAGCACGCGGGCATAGGGCTCGCAGTGCGCGGCGTGGTGGCGCGTCAGTGCGTTGAGCTCGGCTTCGAGGCGGGCGCGCTTGTCGGCGCGGGCCAGCTCGTACACCGGCCAGTCGAGGAAGGACGAGGACTCGTCGGCCACCTAGCGTGCTCCTGCAGCGGCCACCGGCGCGGCGCCGTGGGATTCGATCAGTGCCAGCAGCTCCCCGTACTGCGGCTTGCCGTTGCTGGCCAGCGGCAGCGCCTCGAGCGCCACCACCTTCAGCGCGGCCGGCAGCCAGCGATAGCGGCCTGCCAGCGTGCGCTGCAGCTCGCCGCAGCGCGCGGCGTCGGCGCCGCCGGCCAGGCCGATCATCACGCAGTCGTCGCGGCCGGTGACGCCGGCGTCCAGGCCCCAGGTGCCGGCGATCGTTCGCGCATCGCGCTCGACCTCGTCCAGGCTGACGCGGTGGCCGAACACCTTGACGAAGCGCTTCAAGCGGCCGGTGACCCAGAAGCAGCCTTCGTCGTCGACATGGCCCAGGTCGCCGGTCAGCAGTTCGTTCAGCTGCGGGCCATCGGCCAGCTGCCCGGGTGCTTCGGCATAGCCCATCATCACGTTCGGGCCGCTGTAGGCCAGCTGGCCGCTGACGCCGGGTGCGGTGATCGGGCGGCCTTCGGGGTCCAGCACGCGCAGCCGGCCGCCAGGGATCGCGACGCCGATGCTGCCGAGCTTGCTGGCCAGCAGCGATGGCGGCAGGTAGGCGATGCGGGCGGTGGCCTCGGTCTGGCCGTACATGATGAACACGCGGCGGCCGGCAGCGCGCGCGCCCTCGGCCAGCCACTGGATCTCTTCGGGCTCGAGCCGGCCGCCGGCCTGCGTCAGCGTGCGCAGCGCGGGCAGGCTCATGCGCTCGAAGCGCAGGCGCCGCAGCAGGCGCCAGAGCGTGGGCACGCCGGCCAGGCTGGTGACGGCGTGGTCGCGCATCAGCTGCCAGAAGCCGGCCTGGGCCACCGAGGCCTCGGTGAGCACGACGCGCGCACCGCAGCCCAGGTGCGAGTTCAGCACCGAGAGGCCGTAGGAGTAGTGCAGCGGCAAGGTGGTGATGGCCACCTCGCCCGCGTCGAGCTGCAGGTAGTGCGCGATGCTGGCGGCGTTGGCCGCGAGGTTGTCGCGCGACAGGCGCACGAGCTTGGGCGAGGCGGTGCTGCCGGAGGTGGATAGCAGCAGGCCCAGGTCCGGGTGCAGTGCAGGCGCTGGCACGGTGCCTGGCACTTCGCGCCACTGGCCGCTGGCGCCGTCGAACAGCTGGCGGATGCCATAGCGCTGCAGCAGCGCTTCGGTGTGCTCGGGCGGCAGCGACGCGTCCAGCATCAGCGGCACCGCGTGCTTGCGCAGCGCGCCGAGGTAGGTGCCGACGGTGGCCAGCGTGTTGGCGCAGGCCAGCGCGAACACGCTGCCGGCCGCCAGTGGCGCGGCGGCCGCATCGGCCAGCGTGGCGAGCTCGCGGTAGCTGTGGGTGCGGCCGTCGGCCTCGGTGATGGCCGGCAGGTCGCCGAAGCGTTCGAGCTGCCAGATCGGCGCATGCCAGGTGCCGGGGGCCGCCTCGACGATGCGGGTCAGGTTCAGCGGCAGGTCGATCGCGCGCATGTCGGTGTCGCCCTAGAGCTTCATGCCGCCGTCGACGCCGATCACCTGGCCGGTGACATAACGCGCCATGTCGCTGGCCAGGAACAGCACGGTGGCGGCCACGTCTTCGGGCGTGCCGGCGCGCTGCAGCGCGATGCGTGCCAGCGCGGCGGCGCGCTTGGCTTCGGGCAGCGCGCGGGTGAGATCGGTGTCGATGAAGCCCGGCGCCACCGCGTTGACGCGGATGGCCTGCGGTGCCAGCTCCTGCGCCAGCGATTGCACGATGCCCAGCACCGCGGCCTTGCTGCCGGCGTACACGGATTGACCGGCATGGCCCTCGATGCCGACGATCGACGACAGCGCGACGATGCTGCCGCCGCCGGACCTGGCCATCAGCCGGCTGGCGTACTGCGCGCAGTGCAGCAGGCCGAAGGTGTTGGTGGCGAACACGCGCTGGATCAGCTCGGGCGTGACCATGCCGATCAGCGCATCGTCCATCACGCCGGCATTGGCCACCAGCGTGTCCAGCCGCTTGTGGTCCTTGAACACGCGCTGGAACAGCTCGCGCACCGCGGCGGGGTCGGCCACGTCGCAGGGTTGGGCGGTGGCGCAAGGGCGGCCCTGTACTTCGGCCAGCGCGGCGGCCAGCGCTTCCAGCGGCTCGGCCTGGCGCCCGGCCAGCACCACGTGGGCACCTTGCGCGGCCAGCGCCTCGGCACAGGCGCGGCCGATGCCGCGGCCGGCGCCGGTGACGACGGCGACCTTGCCGGTCAGCGCGAGCGAATGCGTCATGGGCAAGGGGTCAGAACTCGATGCCCTGCTTCGCCAGGATGCGCCGCACCTCGGCCACCGAGCTCATCGCGATGATGTCCTCGGTGTCGAGCATCAGGCCGAAGGCGTTCTCCAGCTCCGCCACCAGCGCCATGTGGGCCAGCGAGTCCCACTCGGGCGCTTCGCCGTAGGCCAGGCTGTCGACCACGCGGGCTGCGTCGATCTTCATCACCTCGACGAAGGCGTTCGTCAGCTTCTCGTGGTTCTCGGTCGTCAGGCAGGCATCCATGGGTTCTCCAGCGGCTTTTCGGGCATTGCTTGAGGGACTGTAGTGCGCACCGGCGCGCGCCGAGCCGCGGAAAAGCCGGGGAAAACCGGCCAGGTCGGCCGTTGCGGCGCTTCAGCCTGCGGAGGCGGCGGCCGGGACCAGGCGTGCCAGGTGCAGGCCAGCGCTGCGGCGCAGGGTATCGAATGCGTCGGAGGCGAGCACGGTGAACTCGGCCACCCGCGCCGCGGCGATCGGGTCGCCCGGCACCGGCGCGCGGGCCGGGTGGCACATCAGCACATCGCCGTCGGTGGCCGCGGCCAGCCAGCCGGCCAGCAACTGGCGGTAGCGCGGCGCGCCGCCGCGAAAGTCGTACACGCCGAGCAGCCGGCGGTTCTGCGGCAGGCCGTGCCGCTGCGCCAGGTGCCGCAGGGCGTTGGCGCCCAGTGCGTCGATCACGGCGGACTTGATCCGCTCGGCCGGGGCCTCGCCCGGCAGCCGGGCCGGCCGGTTCGCCCGCAGCCAGGGTCGATGCTGCGGCCAGCGCCGCAGCAGGCACTGCACCAGGCAGTCGCGCACGACCGGCAGGTGGTGCACATGCTGGTGGCCGTCGACATGGTCCGGCGGTCCGCCGCGATGGCGCTCGAAGGCCTCGCACTGGCGGTCGATCTCGTGGCACAGCGCCGCGCGGTCGATGCGGTGCAGGTGGCTGGCGACGATCCACCACGGCAGGTCATGCCGCAGGCCCGCTGCGGCGAAGGCGGTGAGGTCCAGATGCAGGCCGATGTCGACCCCGCTGCCGGCGACGGCTCGCAAGGCCGCGGCGTCCGCCGCCCATGCGGGCCCCAGGCTCATCACCGAGACCGCCTGCAGCCGGCCGCGGGAGGCGAGTTCGACGATGGCCTCGTCGATGGCCGGATGCAGGCCAAAATCGTCGGCACAGATGCACAGGCCTTGTTGTCCCGCATGAGCGCCACCCGGCCTCCCCATGCCGAGCGCGGCGTTGCTGCGCATGGCCATGTCGGCTGGTTCGTCGCCGTGGGCTGCGCCGCTGCCGCGGTGCACTGGGGCGTCGTGATGCTGCTGGTCGGTCGCTGGGCCTGGCCGCCGCTGCTGGCCAACCTGGCTGCCTGGTGCGTGGCGCTGGGGGTCTCGATCAGCGGCCATCATCGGCTGAGCTTCCGCGGCCACGGCGGGCCGCTGGGGCGCGCGGCGCGGCGCTTCGTCATGCTGTCGGCCATCAGCTTCATGGTCAACGAGGCCGCCTACGCGCTGCTGCTGGCCTGGGCGCCCGAGCGCTACGGCCTGCTGCTCGCGCTGGTGCTGGTCGGCGTCGCCGGCCTGACCTACCTGCTCAGCCGGCATTGGGCGTTTGCGCGCACGGCGCCGGAGTGACGCGCCACAGGGACTGGATCCGGCCCCGGTAGGCGAGGGTGGCTTGCGCGGCCCAGCGCGGCAGCGCCGGCTCGGCCTTCGCGGGGGTCCAGCCGATGATCCAGACCACCGGCGAACGGCAGAGCGCCGCGCGCGCTGCGTCGGGCCCGACCAGCAGGCGCGCGGCGAGCGCAGGCGCGAACTGGCCGGCGTCGAAGAGCTCCTTGCGCCAGGAATCGCGCTGCGCCACGTCGGGGTCGGTCCAGTCGTCCATCACCAGCACCGGGTCGCTCAGGCGGGCGTAGAACGGCACGTCGTACAGGTACTGCCCGAGCATCAGCACCGGTTCGCCGGCCCGGTGGGCTTCGCCCAGCGCCAGGCCCAGTTCGCGCGCCGTGTGCTTGCGGTCCAGCGCCAGCGCCGTCACCGCCACCAGGCCGGCGCAGGCGGTCAGGGCCACGGTGGCCCACCACCAGCGCTGCGGCAGCGCGGCCTGCGGGGGCGGGCGGTGGCGCGCCAGCAGCCAGGCCAGCGGCGGCACGGCCGGCAGGATGTAGCCGATCAGCTTCGATTGGGGCAGCGAGAAGAAGACCAGCACCGTCACCAGCGCCACGGCCATCAGCAGCACACCGGCGCGCTGAGCCTCCTGGGGCGGCTGCGCCGGTGCCGGCAGCGGCGCGCGCCACCAGGCCAGCCACGGCAGGGTGAACAGCGCCAGCACCGCCGGGTAGAACCAGAAGGGCTGCACGTTGTTGAAGCCACCGGCCGCATAACGCCTGAAGTGCTGGACCACGAAGAAGTAGTGCAGGAAATCGTCGTATCGCGCGGCCATGGCCGCGAACCACGGCCCGGCGATCGCCACGAAGAGCAAGAGCCCGGGCCAGGACACCAGGCGCCACAGCAGGCCCCAGCGCCGGCGCAGCAGCAGCCAGGCGCCGACGATGAGGGCCGGGATCACGAAGCCGATGAGGCCCTTGGCCAGCACGCCCAGCGCCGCCAGCGCATAGGCCGCAAGCAGGCTGGCGCGGTGCGGCCGTGCGGCTTCGATCAGCAGCGCGGCATCGGCCAGCGCCAGCGTGCAGGCCACGATGCAGCCGGCCACCAGCATGTCCAGGTTGGCGAACTGCCCGCCGACGAACCACAGCGGCTGCGCCAGCAGCACCAGCACGGCCGAACGGGCCATCCGCTCGCCATGCCAGCGCCGGCTGAACAGGTACACCGACATCGCGCCCAGCGTGGCGCCGAGCACCGGCGCGGCGCGTGCGGCCCACTGGCCGGGCCCCAGCAGCGACATCGAGGCGGCGGTGATCCAGTAGAACAGCGGCGGCTTGTGGAAGAACGGCAGGCCGTTCAGCGTGGGCGTCAGCCAGTCGTGCGAACGCATCATTTCCCAGGCCACGGCGACATAGCGGCCCTCGTCGGGCAGCAGCAGCGGCCGGGCCCAGGCCGTGAACGCGAGCCAGGCGAACACCGCGAGGCCGATGCGCCAGCCGTGGCCCTGCACCGCCGCGCGCGGCCCGGCGCCCGCCAGCGCGGCCGTCATACGTCCTCGGTCTTCAGGCCCCGGCCCCAGCGGCGCTTGACCACGTACAGCGGCCGGTACTTCACTTCCTCGAAGATGCGGCCGACATACTCGCCCACCACGCCCAGCGACACCAGCTGGATGCCCACCAGCAGCATCAGGCTGACGACGATGGTGGTCCAGCCGCTGACCTGGTGCCCGTAAAGCAGGTAGCTCACCGTCAGGAAGGCGCCATAGCCGAAGGCCAGCAAGGCCATCGCGAAGCCCAGCACGCTGACAGCGCGCAGGGGCAGCGTGGTGAACGCGGTCAGGCCATCGAGCGCCAGGCCGATCAGGCGCAGCGCATCGAAATGGCTGCGGCCGTGCATGCGCTCGCGAGGGACATAGGGCACCGCCACCGACTCGAAGCCCACCCAGGCATACAGGCCCTTGAGGAAGCGGTTGCGCTCGGGCAGCGCGAGCAGCGCGTCGACCACCGCGCGGTCCATCAGCCGGAAGTCGCCGGCGCCGGCAGGAACCTCGAAGCGACCGCCGCCGTTCAACAGCGAATAGAAACCGCGCACGCCGATGCGCTTGAACCAGGATTCTTCATGCCGGTCGCGGCGCACGGCGTAGACCACGTCGGCGCCGGCACGCCAGTGGCGCAGGAAGGTCTCGATCAGCTCGATGGGATGCTGCAGGTCGGCATCCATCAGCACCACGACGTCGCCCTCGGCCGCTTCCATGCCGGCGGTCAGCGCGGCTTCCTTGCCGAAGTTGCGCGACAGCTGCAGCACACGCACGCCGCCGGCCGCGATCCACGCCTCGATGCGTTCGGCGGTGGCGTCGGTGCTGCCGTCATCCACCAGCACGATTTCCCATACCGGCACCAGCTGGTCCAGCGCGACGCGCAGCTGCGGCAGCAGCAGATCGAGATTGGCGGCCTCGTTGCGGCACGGCACCACGCAGGACAGGGCCGGCGGCAAGGCACGGCGGTGCAGCGCGCCCGGACGATGCGACGCGACGGGCAGGGCGGGGCGGGCAGCGGCGACACCGGTCTCGGCGCCGGCGCGGTCGACCTCCGGGACGTTGGCGGTGTTCACGGGCTGGGGGTTCGGACAAGCAGGGACACGATGCACTGTGGTCTGCGTGCCTTAGAGGACCCTTAAGCCCGACGGACCGGACCGTACGAAGCCTGTCGCTAAACTGATGCCGATGGAACAGGAACGCAGGCTGCGCGTCGGCCGACCGATCACGCCCGAGCAGTTCGACGAACTTGACGAAGAGCAGCTCGAACGCCTGGTGCCGAAGGCCTACCGCGACTACTTCCCCGGCAAGGATGCCTGCGACAACGGCAGCTTCTACCTGCACGACGGCACGCGCTGGAGCTTCTTCAAGGCCGGCTTCGTGGATGATTGACGCCCCCCCGTAGCGCCTGCGGCGCCTCCCCCCCAGGGGGGCGACGCTGGCGGACCGGCGGAGCCGGATCCGCGGCGTCTGCTTGGGGGCAGGGCGGCGGACAGCGCTGGGTTTGCGCTTCTTTTCCGGTCTTCAGGTCAGCGCCCGCGCGCGAAGATGGGCGGCAACGTTCCACACTTGCCCGGAGTGCTGCCCCCATGAAGATCGGCCAACGCGAGATCGGCCCGAACGCACGCCCTTACGTGATCGCCGAGATGTCCGGCAACCACAACCAATCGCTGGACCGCGCGCTGGCGATCGTCGACGCCGCGGCCGATGCCGGCGCCGACGCGATCAAGCTGCAGACCTACACCGCCGACACGATGACCATCAAGGTCGACGCGCCGGGCTTCGTGGTCGACGACCCGAAGAGCCTGTGGGCCGGCCGCCACCTGTACGACCTGTACGAGGAGGCACACACGCCCTGGGCCTGGCACGGCCCGATCTTCGAGCGCGCGGCGCAGCGTGGCATCCATTGCTTCAGCACGCCGTTCGACGACACGGCGGTCGACTTCCTCGAGTCGCTGGGCGCGCCGGCCTACAAGATCGCCTCGTTCGAATGCACGGATATTCCGCTGATCCGCAAGGTGGCCTCGACCGGCAAGCCGATGATCATCTCGACCGGCATGGCCACCGTGGCCGAGATCGACGAGACGGTGCGCGAAGCCAGGGCTGCCGGCTGCCAGGACATCGTGCTGCTCAAGTGCACCAGCACCTACCCGGCGACGCCCGAGAACACCAACCTGCGCACGATTCCGGTGATGCGCGAGACCTTCGGCGTGCCCATCGGCCTGTCCGACCACACCATGGGTTGCGGCGTTGCCGTGGCGGCGGTGGCGCTGGGCGCCTGCGTGGTGGAGAAGCATTTCACCTTGGCGCGCGCCGATGGCGGCGTCGATTCGGCGTTCTCGCTGGAGCCGTCCGAGCTGAAGGCCTTGCGCACCGAGACCGAGCGTGCCTGGCAAGGCCTGGGCGAAGTGCGTTTCGGCGGCTCGAAGGCCGAGGCGCAATCGATGCTGCACCGCCGCTCGCTCTACATCGTGAAGGACCTGCAGCCCGGTGACGTGCTGACGCGCGACAACGTGCGCGCCATCCGGCCCGGACTGGGGCTGGCGCCCAAGCACCTGGACCTGGTGCTGGGCATGCGCGTGCCGCGTGGCGCCAAGCGCGGTACGCCGGTGGCCTGGGAGGTGCTGCGATGAGAGCCCCCACGCTCACGCCGTTCGCTGCCCCCCGAGGGGGCGCTAGGCACCTTCGGAACGGCCGCGAGGTGCCGAGATGAACCGCCCCGCCCACAAGCTCGACCCGGCGATCCTGGAAGCCCGGGTCTACACCGCGATCCGCGACATCACCGACGAGCTGGGCATCGCGGTGGGCAGCGAGAGCCCGCTGGCCGGCGAAGGCGGCCTGCTCGACACGCGCGACCTGGTGCAGCTGTGCCTGGCGCTCGAAGACATCGCCAACGATGTCGGCTTCGATTTCGGCTGGTCGACCGCGGCCTTCGCGCAGCCCAACAGCATGTTCCGCACCGCGGGCGCGCTGGCGGCCAACTTCGTGCGCCAGGCCCAGAAGGCCTTGCAGGGGCGCCACTGAGATCAGCAGCCCCCCGAGCCGGGCTGGCCCAGCCCCCGGGGTCGAGCGGCAGCCCGGCCGGTTGATGCTCCTCAAGCCGTAGCCGCGGCCGATCCTGCAGCATCGGCCGATGAACATCGGCCCTGGTCCTTGGCGGAGCAGCCCGTGGCTGCATTGACGACGCCGGCGGCCGGCGCGCCGTCGCGGCGGCGCTGGACCTGGGGCGTGGTGCTGGTGGCGGTGATCGTGGCAGCCGCCTTCTCGGGCCTGCACTTGTGGCCTCCGGGGGGCGGTGCGGCGCCCGAGTACGTGACGGTCGTGGCCGCGCGCGGCAGCGTGGTGCCGACGGTCACCACCAGCGGCACGGTCAATCCGGTCACCACGGTGCAGGTCGGCACCTACGTCTCGGGCGTGATCGAGACGATCAGCTGCGACTTCAACACCCGCGTGCGCGCCGGGCAGCTGTGCGCCACCATCGACCCGCGGCCGTACCAGGTGGTCGTCGAGCAGGAGAACGCCAACCTCGCGATGGCGCATGCGCAGCTCGAGAAGGACCGCGCCGCGCTCGCGCTCGCGAAGCTGACCTTCGAGCGCAACAGCGACCTGCTGCGCCGCGGCATCGTGTCGCAGGAGGCGATGGACACCGCGCGCAGCACCTTCGACCAGGCCAGGACACAGATCGCGCTCGACCAGGCCACCATCGCGCAGCACGAGGCCATGCTGAAGGCGGCGCGCATCAACCTCGGCTTCACGCGCATCGTCTCGCCGGTGGACGGCACCGTCGTCTCGCGCAATGTCACGCAGGGGCAGACGGTGGCGGCGAGCTTCCAGACGCCCACGCTGTTCCTGATCGCCACCGACCTGACGCAGATGCAGGTCGACACCAACGTCAGCGAATCCGACATCGGCCGCGTGGCCCAGGGCAACCGCGCGGTGTTCACCGTCGAGGCCTACCCTGGCCGTTCCTTCGCCGGCCAGGTGCGCCAGGTGCGGCAGGCGCCGCAGATGGTGCAGAACGTCGTCACCTACGACGTGGTGATCAGCGCGTCGAACCCCGAGCTGCTGCTCAAGCCGGGCATGACAGCGACGATGCGCATCGAGACAGGACGCGCCGATAACGTGTTACGTGTGCCCGATCAGGCGCTGCGCTACAAGCCGGCTGCGGAGGCCGCCGGGCGCGCCCGCGCGGCGGCGCAGGTGTGGGTGCTCGACACCGCGGGCCGGGCCCGGCAGGTGAAGCTGCAGGTCGGACTGAACGACGACAGCTACGCCGAGGTGACCGGCGGCGACCTGCGCGAGGGCGATCGTGTCATCGTCTCCGAGCGCGGCGCGCGCGCCGGCAAGGCCGACAGCGGCAACGGCGGGCCACGCCTGCCGCGCCTGTGAGCCGCGCGCCGCCCGAGGGCCCGAACGTGCCCGAGACCTGCATCGACGTGCGCGACGTGACGCGCACCTACCGCGTCGGCGATGTCGACGTGCACGCGCTGCGCGGCGTGACGCTGAAGATCGAGCGCGGCGAGTTCGTCGCGATCATGGGTTCATCGGGCTCCGGCAAGTCGACCCTGATGGCCCTGCTCGGCTGCCTGGACCGGCCCAGCAGCGGCCACTACCTGTTCGAGGGCACCGACATCTCGGGCCTCGCCGAGCCCGCACTCGCGCGCATCCGCAGCGAACGCATCGGCTTCGTGTTCCAGAGCTTCAACCTGCTGCCGCGCACCACCGCGCTCGAGA
>CAZXLI010000017.1:0-46996 GCA_964641795.1 uncultured Bordetella sp.
TGAAGCGGCACATGTCCTGCTTCTCTTCCACGTTCATGCCGGCCATCGGTTCGTCGAGCAACAGCAGCGTCGGCTCCATCGCGAGCGCTCGGCCGAGATCGACGCGCTTCTGCAGCCCGTACGGCAGGCGCCCGACCGGTGTCTTGCGCCAGACCTGGATCTCCAGGAAATCGATGATTCGCTCGACGACCTCGCGGTGCGCGATCTCTTCCCTCTCGGCTGGCCCCCAGCGCAGCGCCTGCAGGAACAGGTTGCTCTTCATGCGCAGATTGCGGCCCGTCATGATGTTGTCGAGCACGCTCATGCCCTTGAAGAGCGCAAGGTTCTGGAACGTGCGTGCGACGCCCATCTCGGCGACCTGGCGCGAGCTCATGTGCCTGAAGGTCTTGCCGCGAAAGGCGATCGAGCCTGCCTGCGGCTGGTAGACGCCGTTGATGCAGTTCAGCATCGAACTCTTGCCCGCGCCGTTCGGGCCGATGATGGCTCGGATCTCGTGCTCGCACACGTCGCAGCGCCGCCGACGTGCCGCAGCAGCTCGAGGCCTATGTCGTCGATCTCACGGCGTTCCTGTCCGGTCCGGGGCATCGGCGGTACGTCCAGGTGTTGGCCGAGTCGCCGCCCACGGCACGCGATGCGCGGCTCATCTGGCAACGCGGGCCCGAGCGGGGCCATGCGATGCTGGCGTCGTTCCTGCAGGCCGCCCACGCTGCAGGCCATCTGCACTGCTCCTCACCCGCCGCCAGCGCCGAACTGCTGCTGGGCATGGCGCTGGGGTTGGACCTCGTGCGCTCCATGTATCGGGTGGCGCTGGCCAGATCTCGCCCGCAGGAACGCCAGGCCCACGCCGCGCAGGTCGTGGACCTCTTCATGCAGCTGCATGCCCATCCGGATGAGCATGGGCCGCCCGGATGACGGCCTCGAAGGCGGAACCTGACTGAGCGCGGATCGGCCGTCCACACCCTGCGGACCTCAAAACCGCCACACGTATCGAACCTGCCCGAAGTTTTCACCGGGATTGGGCTTTCGCAGTCCGGCGTTCGAGAAGTGCTCTACGCGCAGTTGCAGTTCGTGCTCCTGCCGAGCGCCCAAGCGCAGCCCCAGCGCGATGTGGTCGCCGAAGTTCACCCGGGTGCTGAAACGACGATCACCGCCTCGATAGCGGGGCGAGACGATGTTCAGTCCGACACCGCCCTCGAGGAACCACCGGTGGCCGAATGCCCAGCGAGCGATCGGCTTCAGCCCCAGCTGCAGGCTGACGCGAGGGTCCCCGGCGTCACCCGCAGCGCGCGAGCGCCACACGCCGATGGTCGCCTCGATCTGCCACGTCAGCCGGCCCGGCCACACGCGTGGCGCGACGCTCCACGGCCATAGCGCGCCAACCGCGAAGGCTGCCGAGCGGTTCGATCGCGACCACTGGACGAATCCGTACTCGGGGCAATCTCCCGGCGCGCGCTGTGCGGCTTCTTCGGCATCGGGCCACAGGCACAGGGCTTGAGCACCCGGGGCGCAGACTGCGGCCAGCATGAGCAGCGCCGTCGAGCGAATGCGTGGCCTGCTGCATCGAATGGAGCCGAGTGCCACTGCATCGCATCCAGATGAAATGACCAGCCCCGACTGTGGCGCTTCGAGCGGCCAACCCCGCAGACGGCGTGCCGCGCTCCTCTATTGCACGCCGCCGCCCAGGGCTCGGTACATCGCGATGCGGCTTTGCTGTTCGGCCAGCCGCGTCTGCACTTCGGCCTGCGCGGCAGCAAACAGCGACCGCTCGGCGTCGAGCAGTTCCAGCGTCGTGCCCACGCCGTTGTCCACCCGCACCTGCACGAGTTGCAGACGCGCCGCCTCGGACTGCCTTTGCACCTCGAGCGCGCGCAACTGGTCCATCAGTGTCGCGCGGCCCGCCAAGGCGTCCGCCACATCGCGGAACGCGGCCTGGATCGCGCGCTCATACTGCGCCAGCGCGATGTCGCGCTGGGCCGTCGCGCCTCGGACCAGCGACTCCGTCCGGCCGGCATCGAAGATCGGGGTGATCGTATCTTTGGCGCAATTTGTCCCGGTTGTCTCGCGCCGGGCCTGACACGCGGCGGCCCAGGGGCCTCGAAACACTTCGTCACGATCGCCGCCAGCTCGGTCAGATAGATTCGCCGACTTTCCGCCTGAGGGGGAGCCGCGGTGATGCCCTATGTCAAGCGCTTCATCGGGGCCGAGGGCTTGCCGACGCGGCTCACCGAGTTTGACGTCGGGCAGTTCTTCCCGCTCAGCAAGGACGATGTCGCGGCCCTGTGCCAGCGATTTCGACCCGATCGGCGCGTCGCTGCCGCAATCCAGATGCTCTTTCTGCGGGCAAGCGGCAGACCGCTGGACCGCTTCGCCGTCGTTCCACGGGCGCTCCTGCGATCCGTTAGCGAGACGCTTGGGGCGTCGCCGGTCACGATCGCCAGCCTGCGCTCGTTGTACGCTCGCCGGTCCACGCTGTACGAGCATCAAGCCTGGGCGCGAGAGTACCTGGGACTTCGTGCACTCGACACCGACACTGAAATCCAGGCGCGCCAGCTGCTCGCGGTCGCGGCCCGAGAAGCAACCCATCCGGCTGACCTGGTGCAGACCGCGCAGAACTGGCTCTACGAACAACGAGTCCTCATTCCAGCTTCCCGCCGCCTGGGCGATTGGGCGAGCGCCGCGTTCGCCGAGACAGAAGCCGCCATGGCCCTTGCCATCGAGAGCGAGATCGGCCAACAGGCTGTGGCAGCCGTCGTGCAGTGGGCCTACGAGGATGCACCGATCGGTGGAGCCACACGCATCGAGTGGCTGAAGACGCCGCCCGGCCGGCACGCGCCGACCACCATGGCGCTGGTGCTGGAGAAGGTCCGAGCACTCAAGACCCTCGGGGTCCATGCCTGGAAGCTGGAGGCAATCGCACTCAGCAAGCAGCAGGCCTACGCCGCGCATGTTCAGAATCGCCGCCCGTCGATGACCGCCCGCATCGAACGGCAGCGACAAGGCATCGAAATCGTCTGCTTCCTGAGGATCTCGCTGCTTGAGCTGAACGACACGGCCTTGACGCAGGCGATTCGCAGAAGCCAGCAACTGTTTCGCCGAGCTGCGGAACATGCGCAGAAGACCCGATCGAAGTCGGCCGGCCCGCTGCTGCAGCAAGCGCTGCGTGCCAAGGCCATCCTCCACGACGAAACCCGGCCGTGGCGTGATCGGGTCATGGAAGCGCGAGCCGCGCTGGAAGCCATCGGCGAGTCCAGCGCAAGCTTTGCGGCACAGGTGCGGCGCGCGTTGGCGCAGGATCACCGACGGGTTCACGCGTGCTTGTCGGCGTTGAGAAACCTCGAACTCTCAGGTCTTCAGGCGGACCCTGGGGTTCGCCACTGGCAAACGTGGTGCGCCCTGCAGGAAGCCGGCGCCACGGAACTGCCGCCCGGCTTCAACGCTGCTGTCGGCGCCGCGTGGAGCCCCATCGTGCACGACCTGGACCCGCGGTCCGGGTACCAGGGATTCGCGGCTTGCACGATGATGGCCGTGCGCCGAAGCCTGCGCGGGGGAAGTGCCTGGGTCGACCACTCGGTGACCTTCCGTGCACGTTCGGCCATGCTCTTGTCGGACCAAGAGTGGGCGACATCCAAGCTCGAGCACCTGCAGATCCTCGGGCTGCCCGAGGACTACGAGGCCTACGTCGGTCCGCTCATGGCCGGTGTCAGCGCCGGCATGATGGCGCTGGGCGAGGCTGTTCAGATCGGGCGGGTCGAGATTGGCGAAGACAACCTGCTGCATCTGCCGCCACTGCAGGCCCTGCCCGAAGACGGCGAGCCCCGCAAGACCCGCGAGGCGATCTTCAAGCAGATCGGTGACGTGCAGTTTCCCGACCTGCTGCTCGAAGTGGACGCTGCTTGCCACTACAGCGAAACCCTGCTCGGGAGACGCGCTGGCAGCGCGGCCGAGCTGCTGGCTCTGTATGGCGGCCTGCTTGCGCACGGCACCGACAACGATGCGAAAGGCGTGGGCTCGATGATCCCCGGCATCGACGCAGCCCACATCGCCGGCGCTATGCGCGCGCTGGAGATGCCTGGCCGGTTGCGTCGCGCCAATGAGCGCGTCTCCGAGTACCAGAGCGCACTGCCCATCGCTGCGCTGTGGGGTACCGGGACGAAGGGCTCCGCCGACATGATGGCGCTCGATGCGAGCCGGCATCTGTGGACCGCGCGCGTCGATCCGCGCAGGCGGACCTTCGCGGTCGGGATCTACACGCATGTGCGTGACCGCTGGGGCGTGTTCTACGACCAACCTATCGTGCTCAATGAGCGGCAGGCCGGCGCAGCGGTCGAAGGCGTCGAGATTCACAACCGCTCGGAGGATCGCATTCGACTGTCCTTGCTCGCTGTAGATACCCACGGCGTCACCAACGTGGCCATGGCGGTCGCGAAACTGCTGGGATTCGACCTATGCCCGCGCCTTCGCGACCTTCGAGAGAGAAAACTCTATATCCCCAGAGGATGGACGGTACCCGAAGCGGTCGAGTCGGTCACCATGCGGCGCGTGTCGCTGCGCGCGATCGAGCGCGGCTGGGATGCCCTGCTGCGGCTGGTGGCATCGATTCGTGCCGGCAAGGTGTCCGCCCAGCTGGCGATCCAGCGACTGGGCACTGCGGCCGCGGGCGATCCGTTGCACCGGGCGGCCGAGCACCTTGGGCGCTTGCTGCGCACGCTGTTCCTGTGCGACTACCTCGCGATCGAGGACTATCGGCGCGAGATCCATACGCTGCTGAACCGGGGCGAGGCCGTTCACCAACTGCAGCGTGCCATCTACAGCGGCCAGGTCTCGACGCAGCGAGGGCGCCGCGGCAACGAGATGGTGGCAATCTCCGGCGCCCACACGCTGCTGACCAACATCGTGCTTGCCTGGAACACCGAACGCATGGGCGCGGTTATCGAGAGGCTGCGCGGCGGCGGACTCAAGGTCGACGATGACTGGTTGAGGCGCCTCGGGCCGGCGCACTTCGGGCACATCAATTTTCGCGGGATCTTGAGGTTCAACGTCGAGAAGTATGCCGATGGGCTGCTGCAGTTGAGAGGAGAGCGGCCAAAATCGGCGGCTGAAGATGTTTAGGCTGCCGCCTCCCAGGTCTCGAGGTCGAACCTGTGGAGGTCGTCGTCGTTCGCCGCCCGTGGGCCCTTCCAGTGGCGGTGCTGCAGCGAAGTCCCTTTTCATTTGTTTGGCTGTATGGGTACCCACTCGTCACTTCAACGCTCGATCAGTGCACGCCTGGTTGCGGTAAGTTGTGCTGCCGCAGTCTCCGGCGCATTCTTGTTGTTGCTGGTCCGAAAGCCTATACAACGATCTGAAGTGACGGCTCAGCCGCATACAGAGAGCATCTCCTATCTCTGGCAATTTCAAGCCACCAGGCCCGGTGCTCAACTTCCGCTGGAAAATCGAGCTCCGAAGCGGCTGACTGCTCCATCAACACGCGCCGCACTGTCAGCGGCAACTCCCGATTCAGCGGCACTTGTGTTTGCTCCGACGCCCAAGCCAGCGGCAAGCTCTCCTGCCAAGGAGAATGCAGCGCAGCCGTTGCAGCTAGATCACGCCACCGTGGCTCGAGCCATTGCGAGCAGCAGGTCTCCGGTCAAAAGGATGGCTGAAGGGGCAGGCCAAGAACTTGAAGCCCCGCCGCTCTCAAAGTCGGAGCAATTAGCGGCAGGCATCAGTGAGTCTGGTAACCCCAATTGTCTGCGCACCAATGCACTCAAGCATGATCCGCCGCGAATAGGGCCAGTAGTTCTAGGGGGAGCGATTCCAATGGTATTTCTCGCTCACGCAGCACTGACCGGCCGGTGCATATAGGAAGATTTTCGCCCGGAGCGGCGCGCCACGACGAAATCCGGCGTGCACCCGGAGCGGGGCATCGTGACTTCGACCATCTCGCCGTATGAGGCCCGACCAGCGTATCGGTCCGGTGCTCGCCGCCTGTTGGGCTTCAGAGTTTCACTTCAATGGTTCGTCGAAGTTCGATCGGCTCGAATCGCCGGCCCGGTTGGGCATCCACGCACACGTCAGCGCGAACAGGCATGGCGTCCTCCCCTGGTCCGGCGCATGCGGCGGCACACCTGCTCGGTCGCGCCGGAACGGTCAACCCCTAATGTCATAACGAGAATCCTGTGCGGCCCTGGGGCCTGCGCCGCGAGAATCCGTTCGTCCATGCGGTCTGCATCCGGCGCTGGCCGAGGCTCATGCGGCCGATGCAGCTTTCGGTGAGGCGCAGGTGGAAGGTCTCCGTGCAATGGCGGTGATCGCTCCAACCCAAAGAAATCGAATCACAAGAAACCGGTGTCGAACCCACCTGACTCCGTGCAGCAACCGATCTCCACGCGCGAAGCACCCACTGATCTCTTCAGAGACGCTGCCCTGCGCGCCAGCCAGGTGACTCGGCTCGATGGGGTTCCGCTAATGCCCGAAGTGCCTACAAAGGCGCTGCTGCAGATCGGCATCGTTCTGGCGGCTTCGACGCTGGCTCTGGTCGTCCTGGGCACTTTCGGGAGCTCGGTGCAGTTGGAGGGGAGCTTGCAGCCCGAGGGTGGCCAGATCGAAGTGCTGGCTCCCATCGGAGGGACGGTGGTGCAGGTGAACGCGGCGGAGGGCGCGGACATTCCGCGCGGCACCATCGTTGCAACCCTGAAGGCCCAGACGATCGCGAAGCCGGGCGTGGACAGTTCCGAAGACGTGGGCGCGCAGCTGAAGGCCAAGGCCAGCCGCATCCAGGCGCAACTGCGCGACCAAAACGCGCTTATCGCGGCCGCGCAGAGGAACGCCGCCGGGCGGCTAGCCCTGGCCCAGGCGAAGCTGGGCTACATCGAGAACCAGCTGAAGCTCCAGCATCGGCGGGAGGAGCTCAGCCTGGAGAACCTGAAAGCCTTCACCGACCTGGAGAGCCAGGGCTTCGTGTCCGCTCTCGGCATCCTGCCGCATCGGGAGAAGGTGCTGGATGCCAGCGCCGGCCTTGCGGCGCTGGAGCGCGAACTGGCTGCTCAGCGCTTGGAAGAATCAACATTGCGGCAGGCTCTGCGGGATGAAGAGCAGCGCCTGACGGATGTCGCGATCGAACTGCAACGGCAGTACGAAGACGCTTCGCTCGAGTTCACGCGGCATTTCAGCCAATCCACCCGCCACGTGACGACAACCAGCGATGCCAGGGTGCTTCGCGTGCTAGCCCACGAAGGGCACAGCGTGACCAGCGGCGATCTCATTGCCTTGCTGAGCGCCAGCAACGATCGGCAGGTCGCCCGGTTCCAGGTCGGCAGCGAATACATCGCAGAGCTGGCCATCGGCCAGGCGGCAAGCATCGAGGCGGCCGGTTACGCGCGGGAGAAGCATGGGACCGTGCGTGGCACCGTCCGGCACATCAGCCGCTCAGGTGCGCCGTCGGACCGACTCAAGGATAGTGTGGCGCCGCCGGGCAGCGCCAGGCAGGCCCTCTTCACGGTGGACATGACCATCGACGAAGGCGAGTTCGCGCGCAAGCAGATACCCCTGCGCAGCGGGATGCGCCTGACCGCCAGGTTGCAGCTGGCCGAGCGGCCGCTGTATGCCTGGCTGCTCGCGCCTTTCAATGAAGGCGGCTCGTACGCACCGAACCGATGAGAACCATCCTGCAGTCCGAGGCCAGCGAGTGCTCCCTCGCTTGCTTGGCCATGGTCCTCGACCACTTCGGGCACGAAACGACAATCGGAGAACTGAGAAGGCGGTTCGTGGTCTCGATCAACGGGGTCACGCTGTCCACCTTGATCCGGCTTGCCGAGGGTCTCGATCTCATCGCGCGGCCCATTCGCCTGGAAATCGAGTCCCTGTCCGAACTCGAGACGCCGGCCATCCTGCACTGGAACATGGATCACTTCGTGGTCCTGGAGCGTTGGACCCGGTCCGGCCCCGTGATCATCGACCCAGCGCTCGGACGCCGGCATGTGCCGATCGAGGAGGCGTCAAGGTCGTTCACCGGCGTTGCGCTGTCCTTGACCCGGGCGCCGTCGTTCGAGTCCCAGGCCCAGCCCGAACGCGCCACGCTGCAAGCCATAGGCCTGCGCCTGGACACGCACGTGCTTAAGGGGATGGGCTACGCCCTGCTGATCGCAGGAGCGGTGGAGGGGGCTGCGCTCCTCAGTCCGGTCTATGCCCAGCTCGTCATCGACCGCGCGCCGGTGACGGGCGCAAGCCACTTGCTGGTCACCATGCTGGCCGGCTTTTCACTGTTGCTTGTGACGCGGGCCGTGCTGGCTTTCGTGCGCGACCTGATGCTGCTGCGCCTGAGCGTCAACCTCAGATTCGCATGGGCGTCGGGGATCTTCTCGAAACTGGTCAGCCTTCCAGCCGACTTCTTTCAGAAGCGCCATGTGGGGGACATCCTGAGCCGGTTCCAGTCGGTCGAGGCCATCCAGCAGACGATCTCGCACGGCGCCATCGTCGCCATGCTCGACCTGATTTTCATCGCGCTGGCGCTCGCAATCATGCTGAGCTACAGCGCCAAGTTGTCTGCCATCGTCGCGGCCGTCGCCGTGCTGTTCTGCGTGTTCAGGTGGTTGACCTTCCAGCCGCTGCGCAGGGCCAACCAAGAGCAGATCATGCTCTCGGCCCGCGAGAACTCCTATTTCCTGGAGACGCTGCGCGCCATCATCCCGCTCAAGCTGGGAAACCGGATCACAGATCGGCGGGCGCAGTGGCAGAACCTGTTCGCGCGGGTGCTCCGCCTGAACGCCAAGACCCAGACCTTGACGATTGCATTCGACGCCGGGGAGACCCTGCTGAAGGGCCTGCCGACACTCGCCGTGCTCTTTGTCGGCGCAGCGATGCTGGAGCGGCAGGAACTCTCGATTGGGATGCTGGTCGCGTTCTGCATCTATGCGGACATCCTCACTATTCGCCTGGCGGCCTTGGCCAGCACGGTCACGCAGTTTCGCCTGTTGGGCCTGCATGCCCAGCGCGTCTCGGACATCGCGCTGGAGCCTTCGGAGGATACGGTTCCGGCTACGCCGGCGCTCTCCTCCGCGCGTGCGCAGGGGGCGCGGGCTGGATCGATCGAACTCGCGGATGTCTCCTACCGCTACGGCGACAGCGAGCCGTGGATCCTCAAATCGGTAACGATGAAGATCGAACCCGGGGCAATGGTCGTGATCGCCGGCCCCTCCGGTTCCGGCAAGAGTACGCTCGTGAAGCTGATCCTCGGACTCGTGAAGCCGACGAGCGGCGTCGTGCGGTACGACAACATTCCGATGGAGTCATTGGGTGCCGAAGCATTCCGCGACGAGGTGGCCTGCGTGCTGCAGGATGACGAGTTGCTGGCCGGCACCATCGCCGACAACATCTCCTTCTTCAGCCCCACCGTCGACTTCGACCGTGTGGTCCAGTGTGCGACGGCAGCCGCCGTGCACGCCGACATCGCCGCCATGCCGCTAGGCTACAGGACCCTGGTCGGCGACATGGGCAGTTCCCTTTCGGGCGGCCAGCGCCAGCGTGTGCTTCTCGCGCGCGCACTCTACAAAGCACCGCAGCTGCTGGTGCTGGACGAGGCCACCAGCCAGCTGGACCCAGGGACCGAAGCGTCCATCAACGAGTTCCTTCGAAAGCTCGGAACGACAAGAGTCGTCATTGCCCATCGCGTGGAGACGCAACTTCTTGCCGACGAAGTCCATGTGCTTTCGAAGGGCACGCTGACCAGATCTGACAGGCTTCCCGGTTGTTCCGGTGAAGGGGTGCGCCGGCATCGACGCGAACACATCGCGGGGCATCCATGAGGCGCCCACCCGGGCGCTGAGTGTGTTCAAACCAAGGAGAGTTCATGAAGGAAGATGTGCGCGTTCTGGCGCGAAAGCTCGCACGAGAGCTGACCCCCGAAGAGTGTGACGCGATCGGCGGCGGGGGCTACTCGACCTACAGCGGCTCGACGACCTGCTGGGATCGGTACACGGGTCAAAGGACCGACGACCAGGGAGACATCGACTACGAATGGTGAGTCCGGGGCCGAGCGGCCCTGAACCCTGAAACCACAGCGGGCTCCTCCAACGCGGAGCCCGCACGCGAGTTCAAGAGCGACATTTCGAGTGAGCGATGCCGAGGATTCTGCTGATCTATCCTTCCGATGACGTGCATGGCGCGGCCGTCAACTGGGCACTCATGATGCACGGGATCGCCTGTGACGCGTGGCACCTTGCGGACTTCCCGGCTAGGCTGCGCTCCAGCATCGCTCTGAATCCGGATGGCAGCCACGAGGCACATGCCGGTTTCCTGCCCGCCGATGGCCGCCTGGACCGGTATTCCGTAGTCTGGATGCGGCGGTTCGGCCGGCCCACGCCGGCGCCCGATCTTCACGCCAGCGATCGGGACTTCGCCGTGCGAGAGTCGATCGCGCACCTGCGCAACCTGCGCTGCCTCGTCGGGACGGAATCGACGCTCTGGGTCAACGAACCGAGGGCCGCCATGGCGGCCGACAACAAGATTGCGCAGCTGGTCGCTGCCGGCAAGTCCGGGTTCGCCATTCCGCCCACCTTGATGTCCAACGACGCCGATGCCGTCCGGCGCTTCCATCGCCGGCACGGGCCTTCGGTCGTCATGAAGCCGTTCAACCCTTATTCCTGGCAGGACCGCAAGGACGGCCAGATGCGGTGCTCGCTGACGGCGGAAGTCAGCCTGGAGGAACTCGCTTCCGATGCCTCCGTGGAGGCTGCGCCCGCGATCTACCAGCCCCGGCTTGACGTCGACCACGAATTGCGTGTCACCGTTATCGGCAATGTGGCGCTCGCTGCCCGGATCGACAGCCAAGCCCATGGGCGAGCGACAGACTGGCGGCACGACGTCCACTACGGCCGCGCCCCGGTCCATCGCGCCGAGCTCTCCGACCGCGTGGCGGGTGCCTGCGTGCAACTCGTTCGCAGCCTGGGGCTTGCCTTCGGCTGTCTCGATCTGGTCGTCACCCGGAGCGGCGATGTCGTGTTCCTGGAAGTCAACGAGGCCGGCCAGTTTCTCTGGAAGGAGGAGTTTGACGGGCAATTGCCGCTGCTGCGAACCTTCGCCGAGTTTGTGGCGGAGTCCTCCGGGCAGGCTCGGACGATGGACTCCACCTCGTTCGCCGCATTTGCGAAGACGGACGACTTCAAGCTGGTACTGGAACGCTCGCGCACGCCCGCGCCGCCGGACCCTCGTTACGTGGGCGTGGAATGAAGGCGAACGGCCTGCCCGAATCGACGCCCAGTTCGAGCGGTGAGCGGTTCGCTATGCAGTTGGGTTACGCCGCGATGCTTCTGGCGCGCACGTCCCGCCGTTCGTTTTCCATCGGCTCGTTGGAGTCCTGGGTTGCTCCGGCGATCGTGCTGCGGCAGATCCAGTTCTGCTTCGATGAGCATGGCGAGCCTGTCGCGTACGCCACCTGGGCTTACCTCACGGACGCTATGTCAGGCCGCATGGAGCGCGACGAGGTCGGGTTGCTGCATCTGTCGGACTGGAATGCGGGCCTGAATCTCTGGGTAATCGATGTCGTCGCGCCCTATGGGCTGGATCGCCCGCTCGTGACGCGGCTTCTGCGGAGCTGTGTGGAGGGGATCGTGCGGCCCATGCGCTGGATGCGGCGCCGGGAGGATGGGTCGGTGCGAAGCGTCTCATCCCGCCGGCCCGGCCCTGCAGGCCGGTGCCCGTTGGACGCGCCCGCATCGTATTAAAACGCCTGGTGACGACCCGAGCATGCTGGAATCACTGACGCCCCAAGCGCTCGGAACGCTGGACCTCCAGGGTCTCGGGCCCCACATCGGGATCTCGTTCAAGGCGCGCAAGCTCGCCAGGCCACGCGTCCTCTGGTTGAACCACAGATGGTTCCGCGAACAAGGCATCTCCTTGCGCAGCAGTGCCGAACGCGCGGACATCGAGGATTGGCTGCTGTCCCGCTACGCCGCCATCGTGCCCGACCGCTACGACCCGCCCGCGGCCTTCGGCGATGTCGACATCGAGCTGTCTGCCGACCGCTACGGTGCGCCCGGAGGGGCACCGAACGGCGGCAGCGGACGGTGTGGCTACGCCGGCGCCTTCAATGCGAAGGGAATCGGAAAGACGCCGCTAGTGAGCCCCGAGTCCGACTGGTATCACTCGCACGGCTGTCTGTGGGTGGAGGAGGCCGTCCGGGAAGCCATTACAGCAGAGGTGATGGCGGCGGAACTCCCGCACGGCGCTGTACCGGTGGTTGCCATACTCGATGCAGGACTGCGGGTGCACGGCCCCAACACTGGCATCGGCGGCGCCCGCCGCGCCATCTTGGTCCGCCCCAACTTCCTCCGGCTCGCGCACCTGGAGCGGAGCATCCGGTTCGGCAGGGGCGGCACGCCTTCATCCGAGCAGTACGTGGATGAACTTCGCGTGCAGGACGCGGTGCGCAGGTTGGCTGCGCATTGGTCCGGGGTGGCGCCGCTGGGTGGGCAGGCGTCGGACGGTTTCGAGGACAGCTTTCGCCGCATTGCAAGGCAAGTGGGCGCCGGCTGGGCGAGCCGCCTGTACCACGGAGGGCTCTACACATCCAACGTGTGCGTCGACGGCCAGATGGTGGACTTCGGCAACTCCCGATCCGTCCCGGATTGGCGCAGGCACATCTGCGGCGGTCGGGGTGCCGCGTACGGGGCCGAGCTCGCCACCTTCCTGCCTGCACTCCACTCGCTGAGCTTTTACGTCCGCAGGCATGCACCGTCGATGCACTTCGACGCCTCGGCCATGCACGCCATGATGGAACGGGAGAGTGCCTGGGCATTCCAGCGCCAGGGTCTCGATGGCATCGGGCTGGCGCGATGGCGCGGCGAGCCGCTGTTCGCGTCGGCCGGCGAGGCCCTGCTGCGCATCTTCTGCACGATGCAGGAGCAGCAGGTCCGCAGCCAGGATGGGGGCAGCCGTTCCGACTGGAACGCAGCTTGGCGCTGCCTGCGCGGCGGCGCGGCCGCCGGCGCTGCGCCAGCATTCCACGAGATAGCGCAACTGGGTCGTCTGCTTTGCCGGGGATTGGGCAAGGCAGAGTTCGAGCAGGTGCTTTGCAGAGCCGCGTACTGGTTGCGCCCCCGCCGCTTCCTGGAACGGGACTGGCTGGTGCATCAGCTGTCCGGGCTGTCGGAAGCGCAGGACTTCGAGTCGTCGCACTTTGGCGCTCGCGTGCAAGCCTTCATGGACCTTGTGATTGTTCGCTCACGGCGGTCATGGCCGGAACTGGGGCCCGACGCGGTCGTCCTGGCCGCGGCGAGCATCCAGGCCGGTACCGCGTTGATCCTGCGGCCCGAGGCCGGCGCGCCGGCTGAAGTGAACCTGCTGACGGACCTGACGGGCCCCGGGGAAGCCTTCGCGGATGAACATGCTTCAAGCTGGGGTGGCGTGGCGATCCGGGCGGTGCATCGGCATGGACGTTGGGCGCGCGTTGCTTTCGATGCGGATGTCACGCCACCCGTGCACGGCAGCCCCGTCTGCGCGGGGGAAGTGCTGCGGCGCTTCGCGCATCGGCACCTCGCCTGCCCCGAAGGAGCTTGAAGCATGCAGATCCGGCGACGGCGGTGCGCGATGAATACCTTTGTGCTGCTTGCGATGGCGCTGCCGGTGGCTCCGGTGCTCGGTGAGCCATCGTCGGAGGCCGAGCCGCGGCTTCCGGAACTTCGGCTGCAGTTGCTGCAGATGCAACAGCGGGACCAGGACGTGCGGCGGAACGCGTCGGACGGTGATCTGGCCACAGTCGACGCCAAGCACCTGCAGCGCCTGCGGGCCATCGTGCTCAAGCACGGGTGGCCGACCATCTCCATGGTGGGCCGGGACGGCGCGTTCGCCGCGTGGTTGCTGGTTCAGCACGCCGACCAGGATCCGGAGTTCCAGCGGCAGGCCCTGCAAAGCATGACCCGACTCATAAAGACTGGAGAAGTTGCCCCGCAGGCCGTGGCGTATCTCCACGACAGGCTCCATCGCCCGCAGCGCTATGGGACGCAGGGAAGTTGCAGCCCGGCAGGGGTGTGGGAGCCGCGTGAGGTCGAGGAACTGGGCGCACTGGACGAACGACGGCGCAGCGTCGGGCTGGGGCCGTTCGAAGAGTACCGGCGCGAGGCTTCGGATGCCTTGTGTCCAAAGACCAAGCCGGGGCCGAAGCCAACGCAATAGACACCGCCCGCCTCGGGCGCCGCCCCTAAATTCTAGCGAGGCGCAGGTGACGAAAGGGATCCTTCAATGAAGCGGAATGCAGGCGAGGTTGCGTACGGGATTCGCACGCTGCTGTTCTTGGCGTTCAACACCGTTCTACAGGTGGCGCTGGTCGTCGCGCTGTGCCGACTTTGGAGCCCACTGGCGGGGGTCTGGCAACTGCTGGTGGTGGCCGGCCTGATGGTGCTGGGCTACAACTATGCAACCGCCGTCACGACGCTTGGCGTGGCCCTGATGGCGAGGCGGCCGGTCGTCCGCAGGAGTGCATCCGCGCCATCGTCGACGTCCTCGATGGTGGCCGTTGCAATTCCCTGCCTGCTATCGAGCAAGCCGGTGATCAACGAGCTGCTGCGCAGGCTGGCGGATCACCGGCGTTCATCGCCTCATGTGAAGGCCGTGTTCGTGCTGCTGGCGGACTTTATGGACAGTCGCGAGGCCGAAGGCCGTATGTCCGAGGAAGAACGAGAACTCCTGCAACATGCCATAGTGGGCATCGACCGCTTGAATCGCGAGTTGGCGCCGTGCTTCGGCCTGCTCGTGCGTGCCCGGCGCTGGGCCTCGACCGATCATGTGTGGATGGGGCACGAACGAAAGCGCGGAAAGATCGAGGCCTTCAATCGCTTTTTGCTGGACCCCAGGGACTGCGACTTCGAAACGGTCCACTGCGACAGGCGCAACCTGACCGGTGTCTCCTGTGTACTGACGCTGGATGCCGATTCGGTGCTGCCCAACGACACGCTACAGGCGATGGTGCGGCTGATCGATGACCCTGCAAATGCCCGCTTCGTCATGATCCAGCCGGGCCTGCGGCCCGTGCCGGAGGAGCCGAAGAACTGGTACCAATGGATCACCGCCTCACCGTTTCCGCCGCTCACCATCCTTCAAAGCGTGTTCGGGCGGAGCAAGTTCGTCGGCAAGGGCATGTACCGCGTGCGCGAGTTCCAGGCGCTGGTCACGGGTCGCGTCCCCGAGAACTGGGTGCTGAGCCATGATGTGCTGGAGAGCTGCCTGATGCCCGTGGGCAGCGTCGACGATGTCGTGATCCGCGAGTCGCACCCCGTGACCTTCGCGGAGGCGCGCGCCCGCCTGCACCGCTGGTATCGAGGCGACTGGCAGAACCTGCCCTGGGCACTGCCCTGCCGGGTTCGGTCCATGATTCCCGAGTTCCGCAGGGTGGTGCCCGCGAAGATCGGCGCGGCAGGAGCATGGATGGTGGCCGACCTGGCTGCGCGCGACTTGCACGCACCTTGCCTCCTCATGCTCCTTTTCACCGCCTTCCGCCTGCCGTCGGAACTGGCCGTGGTGGGGGCGTTGTTCGCCTGCGAAGTGTCGCTCATGGCCGTGACGCTAGCTTCCAAACAGTTGCGCGCCGAGGCCTCCACGACCTTGGAGGAACTCGTGCGCGTGGTCTGCGGTTCGGTCTACTTCTGGATGGCACTTCCAATTCATGGCTGGATCTGCGTGGACGCCGCGGCGCGGGCCTTCTGGCGCATGTTCGTCAGCCGCCAGCGGCGGCTGGAATGGACCGCTTCGGCGGAATTCCGCGCCACGCAGGCTGAACAAGCCACCACCTCGGCGCACACACCCTCGCTGGTGGCGGCAGCCCTGGGGCTCCTGTGTGGCGTTCTGTGGTCCAGTCATGCGGCGCTGCTGCTGGCCCTACTGTGGCTGAGCCAACCCGTTGTGCAGAAGCTCCTGGAGCGCCGTTCGCCTGCCTCGGTGGTGGCATCCGAGGACCTTCCCGCCTGAGCGGCCACGCCTGGCGGGGAGCAGGCCCGTCACCACGATCATCCGAGTCCGATAATGCCAAGATAAACATCATTAGCTTGGCATTCGTGCTGCAGAACTAAACTGGCGTGCATGGGAAACACGCTGTCAGCGCCACTCAGCAACTCCGCGGACCCGACCTGGCCGGACGAGGCTGCGCTGGCCGCATTCCGCGCCTGGCTCCAAGGGGTGCCCAGCCGCGCCGCCGTGGACCGCTATCTGCCCGATCGTCGGGCGGCCGGCGCGTCGGCGCGCTCGGTGATCGGGAGGGTCAAGCGCCAGCTGGCGGCCTTCGCGACGGGCCGCGCGCAAATGGACCTGGCCACCACTTTGTCGGCGGCCAGTCCATCCGACCGGAAACTCGCCAAGGCCGCCGCTGCCGCCATCGAGACGTTGCGCGGGATGCCACTGCCTCAGCCCCTCATCGGCGACGCCGTCGAGCGCTGGCTTCCCGCGCGGCTCGTGGGTGTACTCGACGTGGCCAGCATTCGCACGCTGGCCGACCTCACGCTGCGGGTGCCGAGACGCCGACGCTGGTGGACCAGCATTGCGGGACTCGGTCCGGCCGGCGCTCGCCACATCGAGGCATTCTTCGCCCAGCATCCCGCGCTGACCGAACGCGCTCGCGCGCTGGTGACAGTGAATCAGGCGCAGGAACTCGTCCCATGGGAGCGTCTGGTCGTCCCCGAGGATCTCAACGGGTCGAGGGGCACCTTCCGAGCGCCTCGCGCCACCTGTGCGCTGGATGCCGGCAACGACTACCAGGCCGTGAACGCCTGGCTGTCCCTGCACGATTCTGCGGCTACCAGGCGGGCCTATCGCAAGGAGGCCGAACGCCTGATCCAGTGGGCGATCGTGGAGCGCGGGCGGGCTTTGTCGTCGCTGACCACCGAGGACGCCATTGCCTACCGCGCGCTCCTTCGGCATCCGAGCCCTCGCGCGCGCTGGGTCGGCTCACCACAGGCACGGACATCGCCCACGTGGCGTCCTTTTGCGGGCGACCTCTCGGCGCGCTCGACAGCCTACGCACTGTCGGTACTCAACGCCCTGTACCGCTGGCTCATCGAGCAGCGCTATGTGCTGGCCAACCCGTTCGCCGGCGTCAAGGTGCGAGGCGGGCGACCTCTCGGCGCGCTCGACACGTCTCACGCCTTCAGCGAGCACGAATGGAAGCTCGTCCAGGTCGTCGCCGAAGGCCTGGAGTGGTCCTACGGTTGGAGCGAGCCGGCCGCGCAGCGGCTGCGCTTCATGCTGGACTTCGCCTACGCCACGGGCCTGCGCATCAGCGAGCTCGTGGGCGCGCAACTGGGCGCGATCGACTCGGACGCGCAAGGCGACACGTGGATCCGGGTCGTCGGCAAGGGTCACAAGGCCGGCAAGGTCGTGCTGCCACCGCTGGCACGCGCCGCCCTCGATCGCTACCTCGTTCAACGGGGGCTTCCGGTGACGCCCTCGAAATGGCGTCCATCGACCCCGCTGATCGGCAGCCTCGGAGAGGACGGAAGTGGGATCTCCTCCTGGCGGCTGTGGCGAGTCATGAAGCGGTTCTTTGCCACCGCGGCGGAAGTCGTGGAGGAAGGCAGTCCAGCCCTCGCCGAGAAGTTGCGGCAGGCGACGCCGCACTGGACGAGGCACACGCATGCCACGCATCTTCTCGAAGGCGGTGCCGAGCTGACCACGGTGCGCGACAACCTGCGGCATGCCTCGCTCGCCACGACCTCGATGTACCTGCACACCGACGATGCCCGGCGGGCCAGGCAGGTGGCCGATCGGTTCGCGGCACCGCGTTCGTAGCCTACAGTCGGTATGCCTCCACGCAGCTCACCGCCCATGCAGTCGATCACCTGCGACGCCTGCCGTCAGCCCACGCCCGCCCACGACGTCGTGAACTACGGGTCGATGGAGGGCGGCTACCGGCCGCTCTGCGGCCGGTGTTTCAACGAGGCCGCAGCCAGCCGCCTCGGGCTGCAGGGGTTCGAGCACGTGAGCTTCGAACCTGTCCGCATGCTCGACGCTCGTGGCATCGAGCATGAGTTCCGGTTTCGCACTCGGCTGTTCGGGCCAGGCGTGGCGATCGACGCCTTCGAGTTGCGCGATGGCATCCCGGCCGGGTATGAGTTTCAGGTGATCGGGGAGCCAGACGACGACCCTCTGGAGTTGCTCGGCAAGCTCATTGGCAAGATGCGCCGTGCCCTGGCTCTCACCCACCTCGAGGACACCGACCACGGACCGCAGGTGAATGATCGCCTCGTCCTGCGTGGCACCGTCGACAGCGATCCCGACGAGGACCACCGAGTGCCGATGGTCATCATCGATGGTCGCGAGATCTCCTGGGACGAACTCGGCCGCATGGTGGCGGCTTTCGAGGGCTGGCAGTTCAAGCTGGAGTTTCGCGACCGAAGCGACGAGGTCTGACCCGGTGATTGCTGGAGACCGCAGGGCGCGGCCGGCGTAAGGCAGCCAGCGACGAAGTGCACCAATCTACTGAGATGGACCCGACGCCCCCCTTCGGGGAGACTGCGTGCCCCTTCGCTATCAATCGGCATGGAGGCCCATCATGGAAGTCGACGTTCTCGGTATTGATCTGGCCAAGCGCGTGTTCCAACTCCACGGCGCCACGCGCACCGGCGTCGTCGTGCACCGTTCGAAGGTCAGCCGGCCTTCGTTCCTGGAATCCATTCGGCGCTTGAGCCCGAAGCTGGTGGTGATGGAGGCATGCAGTTCGGCGCACTACTGGGCCCGGGTTCTCCTGCGCCAAGGGACCGACGTGCGCCTGATCAGCCCGCAGTACGTGTCGCCGTTCGTGAAGACCAACAAGAATGATCGCAACGATGCCGAGGCGATCGTCGAAGCGGCGAGCAGGCCCGCCATGCGGTTCGTTGCGATCAAGACGATCGAGCAGCAGGACCTGCAGGCGCTGCACCGGCTCCGTCAACTCCTTGTCCATCAGCGCACCGCGATCATCAACCAGGTCCGCGGTGTGCTCGCTGAGCGCGGCATCGTTGTGGCGCAGACCCCTGCCGCCTTCCACCGCGCCATGCCCGACGTCTTGGCCGGTCAGGACGAAGATCTCTCGCAGTTCTGCCGGGGCCTGCTTGTGGAACTGCTGGAGCATCTGAGATCCGTCGAGGAGAAGATCAACAGCTGCGACGCCAGGGTCAAGGCGTTCATGTCCAGCTCGCTGGCCTGCAAGCGAATCAGTGCCATCGATGGGGTCGGCCCGCTCACCGCCACCGCCATCGTGGCCGCGGTCGGCGACGCCAGCGAGTTCAAGAACGGACGGCACCTTGCAGCCTGGCTCGGCCTGGTGCCGCGGCAGTACTCCTCCGGCGGGAAGTCCAAGCTCTACGGCATCAGCAAGCGCGGCGACAAGTACCTGCGAACGCTGCTGATCCACGGGGCCCGAGCCGTCTTGCGCTACGTCGCCGGCAAAACCGACGCGCAGAGCAAGTGGCTTCAGCAGCTCATCGAGCGGCGCGGCTACAACCGTGCAGCTGTAGCGGTGGCCAACAAGAACGCACGTGTAATCCAGGCGCTGCTGAGCAGCGACCGAGAGTACGTGCGCCCAGCGACGGCATAGTCGAGGCGGAACGTACCACCCATCCCCCCGCCCTTCCCGCCAGCGGGAAGGGAGCCCCAACGACGTCACTGAAGAAAGAGGAAGATACCCAGCGCAGGTTTGCGAAGCACTACCAACGTGATGACGAAACCGGTCAGACCAGCATCTCGGGATCCTGATTTTCCTGCCGGCTGAGCAATCGAGCCGCCAATTTGCTGAGGACGAGATGCGCGAATCTCATCGAGGCTGCGGGCATGTGAAAGCTGTGCCCTTCAAGCAAGCCGGATACATGCGTGCAGACCACTTCCCATCACCGCGTAGGGCTTGCAAAGGGCGTCGGGTCCATACATGCACGAAAAGTACGACTACCCCACTTCGGTGGCCTCAAGTCAGCGTCGCGTTGGAGATATGACCCATGTTGAGCGCTCGCCACTGCTGAGTCCCGTTGCGGAAATGCGCACTTCGTCTTCCGGCAAGGCGTTGGCGCGACCCGACGCCGATACTCAGCCGCGTGGGGACGGCACCGGTGCGAGGATGCGACGTTCGTCGAACAATCTCTTGGCGGATCGTCACGAGCGACGCGTCGACAACGCGTCACGCCTTGCGGCTGCCCATTCGCTGTTCCAGCGCTGCAAGTGCGGCCTCATTCGCCTTCCTGCGCGGTTTCAATTTTTGCAGGGCCCACGCTATCCCCGGGATTTGTTCGGAAACACGGTCGCGCAACCCTGCATCGAGCTTTTTGGACAGGAAGTGCGCACCGATACAGGCCGACGCGACGATGACGAGATGAGTCACCGTCAGCCGTTGGAAGAACGAGGTCGACGCATCAAAATCCCTGAAAAAGCCGAATGCGAGCACGTGCACAACGAACCCGATGGCGACGATGCGCGACACATGCCGCATGCTCCTATACCAGCGTCGATCGTCCAAATACTTCTCCAGGATCACTCCAAAACCGAGCGCGATGAAGAGCCACACGATCGCGATGACGTAGACGACGATGAATCCGATGCCCTGCGTCAGCTCAATGATCACCACCAGCGTCGCCAACATGGTGAGAGCCGCCAGAGGGTAGAGCGCCCCGACCACGGTGAACACCATGGGGGCCAAGGCGATGAGCAAGAACCCGAGCCACGCACCCGGCAGCAACGGAGCGCCGCCGTCGCGCGGCCGCGTCGCCCGGCCGGCAGTGAAGGCGGCGTACTCGCTCGCCGTGCTTCCGGTAAACATGCCGCCACTGGCGCCGTCCTGAAAGGCGCGGTCTTCCGAGTTGCTCACGGCACTGTGCCTCCGGTTCGCTTGAAATGCAGCAGGTCGATCGCCGACAGACGCTCGCAGCGCAGCTTGCCGTAGCCGGTCTTGCCAAGTTCATGCACTGGCCATCCGCTGAGCTTGCTGGGCTTGCACAAGAGACATCCAGCTCGTGCTGCCTTGTGGCGGCGTCGTTTGTGGTGCATGTGCAGGATTGTGTGTATTAGGGCGGTACTCAGCAAGGGTTGCCGACCGCTCCCTGCCCAAGCCCCGCTACTGCTCTTGGTTAACGGCGGCACCTCTAGCTCGGCCGCATGCCAGATACGCCGGCTCTCGACCCGATGCCGTCATCTGGCCTCTTACCGACAACCAACAGGTTGGGCGATGCAGACTCGGGCGCCCACGGCGCTAACGACCAGAGTTTCCTGTCGAGACGCTGCGCGCCAGCAGTGTCGCTAACTCTGCCTGTCGGTTCGTGCCCGTCTTGGCCAGGATTCGCTTGAGGTGGGTGCGCACGGTCGCGACGGCGATCCCCATACCGGCCGCGATCTCTTCGACCGAGTGCCCACTGCCGAGCGCGGCCGCGACGGCCCCTTCGGTGTGCGTGAGACCGAAGAAGTCACGAAGCCGCTCGATGGCGAGTGGCGCCTGCGGGTCACGGATGAAGATCAGGCAGGCAGGCTGCTGTTCTCCCAGGACGCAGGCCGACGGCCTCACCGGTGCGGATTCGAGCGCCAACGGCATCCGATGGGGTCTCGGCACGGACAGCGCCCGGCCCGGTTCGGCAAGCTTGCCGAGCGCCAGGTCCGTCGTCGCACGCACCAGCGACCGCAGTCGATCCTGAAGCGCCGGCGCCCTCAATTGCAGACAGCCGTCCACAACCCGCAGCACGGTGTTCTCGCGCAGCAGGGTGAGGGCCATGGCACTGGCATGGACGATGCGGCACGTCGGGTCGGTCAAGATCACACCCGTGTCGAGCCTGTCAAGAGCCTCGACTGCTGCCGACTGCAGGTGCGTTCGCTCGGCGAAACGCTGCCCGACCCGGAGCGCACGTTGCAGATGCTGCAGCACCAGCTCGAACTGTCGACGTTCAGCCGACGCGTAGGGCCCGGCGCCGCGCGGGCGATGGAGGCCCAGCACGCCGATCGAACGGTCCGTGAAGGGGAACACAACACCCATCATGTGATGAATGCCCAGGCGACGCAGCCACTCCTGATAGAAGCCACTGCGCTCCTGCTCCGCGGGGCTCACCAGTTCGTCACTCGTGACGGTGCGAGACATGCCGAAAGCGACCGAGCGCTCGACCCACAGGTCCTTGCGGTGCCAATCCTCGGCCCAGGCCCGATCACGCTCCGGCACGATCAGGTTCTGGGTGCAGCCCAGCAGGCGTACCGAACCGTCGTGCCCCTGCAGTTTCAGGACCACGCTCGACGAGGCCATCGAACCGGCGAGGCGCTGCACGACATCGGGCCAGAGAGCGGCGTCCAGGGCCGCGTCATACAGATCACCGATCAGCCCGCTCAGGCGGGACTCGGCATGCTCCTGTGACGACATCGCCATGCGCCGAGCCTACCCTGTATGGGGGACTGCAGCGCACGGCACTCACCCTAGCATGAGCAGCGTGGCTTCTTCGCATGTCGCCCCTTTCGGACGGATGGCTCGGGAAGGCTGGACGCCCGGGGCCGCCACAGCCATGCTGCCTTGGCTCGTTGCAGCCGGTTGCCTGGTATGCGCTTGGAATGCCCATGCGCGGGACCTCGCGGACGCGCCCGGCGTGAGGGTAACGACGCTGCCGCTCGAACCCGGCTACTACGTCGCCAGCGATACGCCCTGCGGCGAGGCCTCCAATGCGACGGTCTCTCTGCTGCGTCGAACAGGCATCGGGGGAGCCCGTGATTTTTGCGAGTTCACCACGATCGAGCAGACGGGACCGAGCATTTATCGCGTCACACAGTCGTGCCAGGAATTCCAGCCCGGGGGCGCCACTTCGGTTGCCGTCGTCACCTACGTCCTGTCGGGCAATGCACGCTTCGTCTCGCGCAGCGATCAAGGCTGGAGTCACAGCGCCCGCCGCTGTTCCCAGGCGACGATGCCGCCCGAGTGGCGCCAGAATGACATTCGGGATTTGTCCCGCTGAGGTCGGATCGACTCGATTCCTCTCGTTCGGGACATCGGCTGCATTTCATTCACCCCAGGGAGCTTTCATGACAGGTGATCTCGTGCTTCGTTCCTTGATGCCGATGGCGACGGCGGCACTGCTGCTCGGCGGCACACCAGCCCTCGCGGCGCCAGACTGGGACATCGTCGGCATCCGGCTCGGCATGAACCCGCAGCAGGCGCGTGCGGCACTGCAGGCACATGCACCGAAGGCGGAGATCACCGAGTACAACCGGCAGTTCTCATTCGACGACGGAGTGAGGCAGCAGGCGCTGCCGGCCTTCCTGGGTTCGATCATGGCGACCCAGGGCGCCACACCTTCGAAATCGGAGACGCTGGAAGTGATGTTCTCGGCACCTCCGATGGAACAACGCGTGATCCGGGTCATCCGGACCGTCACCATGCAGGACGATCCGATCCCGATGGACCGCGCGATGGCGCTAGTGACGCAGAAATACGGCACGCCGCCGCGGACGCTGGCGGCGAACGACGGTCGGGGCCAGATCTCGCGCTGGGTCGAGGCCGGCAAGACCGTCTGCGGCGACACGGCGCAGACCTCTGGCGATGCCCGCCTGACGCCACCGGTGGACAACGCCCCCGGGGGATTGAGCCAATACGAGGCCTGGAAGCGACGCAAGCTCGCTCCCGCCGATGCGGCCGACTGCAGCGCTGCGCTGGTGGTCAACCTGGTCACCCGGGCGCCGCGCGAGACGCTGGTGACGCAGATGAAGTTCACGATGACTGACCCCGGGTATGCCATACCCGCCATGCGAGCCACCGCCAAGCAGATCGCCGACGCCCAGGCACAGGCACGCAAGGCTCGTGAGGGATCGGGCGCGGCGCCCAAGCTGTAGCGCCGCCGTTCCCGAGCCAGCAACCAGCGGATCTGGCGGCTTGCCAAGGGCTGCCTAAATCTGCCGCGTCATCGGTCAGCCGATTCACCGAGGCCACGGTAGAGCCGGTATGGCCGATTGACGGACCGATTGACTGCTCGCAATTGGTATTCGTGATTCCAGACAGACGGAGAGGTGGCAGCCACTTGAGCCTGCCGGAAGCACGAGCCGGCATCAGCCCGGGCACCGGTTGGCCACGAAGAAGGACTGTTGGACGCTTCCTGAGGACTAGTGGCAAGTCGACGAAGACGATATCGATATGGCGCGGTGTCGCTCGACGCCTGGGTCCCGCACGACTTGGATTCGCCGCGCCCGCTGCGCCATCTGCCCGGCCCCTGCTCTCATGAAGGATCCGCCCAAGACCACCGCAGACCTGTCCCTCGTCGTCTTCGCTGCCTGCAATGGCCTGCGCATTGCGGGGTATCTGCCGCAGATGTTCAAGCTGGCTCGCACACCCAGCGTAGCCCAAGCGTTCTGCTTCGCCACCTGGACACTCTTCGCCGCCGCCAACATCTCCACGGCCGTCTACGCAGGGACCGTGCTGGGCGATGCCGTGATCGGCGGCGTGCAAGCTCTCGGCGCGCTATGCTGCACTGCGCTCATCGGGTTGGCGTGGTGGCGGTGCCGCCACCCGGTGAGCGAATCCCGGGTCAGCGCTCCGGCAGGCCAGTTGCCTGTTCAGCAAGAAGAGCACGAGCACGACGCCAACCGGTCCCGCACCGGGCGGCGGGTGCGGATGCGTATGCGGGCCGCGAGGCGGGCGGGGTGGCGTCCAGCCTGACAATGTACGAACACGCCGTCGCTGCCATCCTCGGAGGTAACGTGCATGTGGGGTGATCCACTGGTCTCGATCGTCGGCCTCGCCGTCAGTGTGGTGCTGCTCGTCCTCGTCGTCGTGGCTCTCCAGCGCTGGCGCCGCCACGTTGCGCACGTGATCACGCTGGACGAGCGGGCTTCGCAGCCGGAAGTCTCCGCGGCGACGCGCCGGATGGAAAGGGCTCGCTACTTGACCCACGGATTGGCCCTGTTGGCCCTAGTGCCCGCGAATCCGGCGGTGTTCCTCCTCATCCTGCGGCATCCGAGGCTGCACTTCATCCTTGGCTTCAGCTGCATCGCGTTCATTCTGGGCGCCGCCTTGAAGGCCATCACCAAACTGAACCTCGGGCTGTTGTTCCCCACTCGCCCGGCGAGACTGACGGTCCTGCGCAGCGTGGCCATCGGCCTGTGCCTGGGATTCGTCCTGCTGCTGGGCTGGCAAATGGCGGCCGATGAATCCTTCCGTCGGGGGGTGATCGGGGCCTGGAAGGCCAAGTAGGGAGGTCTCATGTACGTCGCGCTGCCTTTCCCCGTCGTGGACCTCAGGTTCCTCGACTACGCTGCGATCTCTATCCTGATGGCCTTGCTCTACCTTGCTTCGACGCTAGAACTTCTGGCGGCCACGGTCTCGAAAACCTCACTGACGATGGCCAACGAGCTGAGCCTCCAGAAAGCTGCGACTTGGTCGATCGTGGGCATCGCGTTGACGCTCGTCGCGGGCCTCGTCGCCGGTGCCAACACGCTGTCCATACCCGCCTCAGGCTCGACGGCACTTCCGCCAGCAGCGTCCCCTGCGTCGGCGGCGGCGCTGGCGCCGGGCGCGGCGAGCAACGTGTCGTTCATCGACCTCTTCCTCGAGTACGGTGGTTTGCTCGTCCCGGCGTTCGTTTTGGCCAAGTGGTGGGCCTACCACGTGCGCGGGTCGCGTGTCGTGAACCTCGACTTGATCGCGCAGGAACTGAATGAGAGCTACCGGAGGGAGATCCTCGACGACCTGCGCAAGCGACCGAGCATGCGAGCGACCAAGGATGAGCTCTTCATAGCCTGTTCCAAGCGGCTGGTCGCGTCCCAGCTCATCAGTGGGCTGGGCAACTCGTTCGGCGTCACCGGCTACCTATTTCGCATGGCATCTGCCGAGACTGTCGACAAGTTGACCTTCACCTACCCGAAGATGGAAGCGCTCGTGGCGGAGCTAGTGCGCGAGGAGGCGATCTCCATCGAAGGCAACATGCTGGCGCTCCGGGGGGCTCCGCCACAGCCTCCGCCAGCGGAATCTTCGTCGTAGCCCGGTTCGGGCGCGAGAGAAGATCGTGGCCTCCCAATACCCGCCCTGCGGCGGCAGCGCATAGCCCAGGAATCGTTCCGTAGCGCTGCCCGCCGAGTCGAGTGTAGAGGGCCGTCATCAGCCTTCCTGATGGCGGACAGCAGCCGCACGCCGACTGGTCGTCCCGGCCAGTTACTGCCGCTCGCGACGGACTGGTCTTGGCCGGTCCAGCGGTACGCTTGCTAGACACAGTGCCGGACGAAGCCGTCACAAAGGTCGCAACCCTGCCTCTTCCAGTACGTCAAGCAGCCGCTCCAACTGCCCGATGCAGACTGGATCAAAGCTGCGTTCGAAGGTTGCCCTGATGGCCTGAAGGCTGCAGAACGCCGGGTGCTGGTTCAGTGTGCAGACCCACTCACGCGCCTGTTCCACCGCACCAAGCCGCCAGGCGGCAGCCGCGCCGACCACGTAGAGCTGCCCGTACGACGGGTTAACCGCAAGGCCGCGCTGCACCTCCTCCACGGCCGCCGCGGGATCGTTCGTCGTGAAGCTGGCCTCTGCACGTACCCAGTGCCAGATGACCCGCAGGGGCTCCAGCGGACTCAACTCGAACGCCTTGTCGCAGTAGGCGCGCGCCTCGTCGTGCCGGCCTTGTCGCTCCAGGGACAGGGCGAGCAGACCGTACGCCGGCGCATACGACGAAGACAGCCGCAGGCAATGACGCAGGACCTCGTCCGCCCGTTGCCGCTGTCCGCGGTTGCGGGCGGCCAGCGACAGCACGTAGTGTGCGTCGGGATCGCGGGGATCCAGAGCCACCGCACGCTCCGCTTCCGCGAGTGCACGCGCCAGCTGGTCGTCGCGCGCCTCGTCGCTCCAGCGGTAGTTGCTCGCTCGCCAGTCGGCGTAGGCCAGGCACATCCAGCCCTGGCTCAAGTCCGGCGCCAGCGCGACAGCCGAACGAGCCAGTCGCGTGGCGCGCTCGTTGGTGTCCGGCGTCTGCGCCCGGGCATAGAGCTGAACCCAGGCTTGCGCGGCGAAGGCGCGCGCCTGAACCTCGGCGTCGCTGGCTGCCACCGGGGCCTCCCGGCTTGCCAGGTCGTTGAGCTCGAAACGCAGTGCGCGTGCCAGGCGCCCGACGACCACCGATGCCGTGGCGTGCCACGCGTTGAGGGGCAGTGTCAGTTCGTCGGCCCAGCTCTGGGTGCCGCGTCGGCCATCGACCACCTGTACGCCCACATGCAGCGTCGTGTCTCGCTGTTCCAGCTGACCGTCCACGACGAAGCGAACGCCGAGCTCCGCGACCACGTCTGCCGGCGGCGGATGCTTCTGCCCGAAGGTGAGCATGGTGCCGTGGGCCACGACTGCCAAGCCCGGCTGGCGCGACAGCTCGGCGATCAGCCCGCCGGTGAGGCTCTCGCTGAGGAACGACAGCGACTCCGGCAGGCCACGCATGACGAACGGCATCACTGCCACCGAGCGCGGACCGAGCCGCGGCTCGGCGTCGGGTGCGCGCGGGCCGGGCAGCGTGGCTGTGGGTGGGTCAGCGCGGGTCGGGCCCACGGTGCTGGCAGTGCCATAGTGTTCGGTCGGCACGATGGGCACGGCCGGGGTCACCAGCCGATATCCCCTGCGCGGTACGGTGGCGATGTGCTCTGCGCCCAGGACCTTGCGCAGTTGCGCCACCGCGTCGTACAGAGAGCTGTTGGTCACGACCAGTCCCGGCCAGACGGCGTCCAGCAGCGCGTCGCTCGTCACGACTTCGCCGCCGGCCTGGGCCAGTACCGCGAGCAGACGCATGGCACGCGGCTCGAGCTTGTGCACTTGCCCCTGGAGAGACCCCTGCCCCAGGACTTCGTCGCGCGCGACCTCCACTCTCCAAGAGCCGAGAGCAAAACGGTCGAGTGACAGAGGGCTGATCGGGCGCATCGCGACGGCATCTTGCCGCAACTGATCCGTCGACCGCTGCTGAGATTGACCCCGCCGGAGAACTTGGGGGGTGAAGCGGACCGCGGACACTCCGGCCCTGTGCTCGGCAGTAGCCCGAGAGAACCTTGAGAACTCCTTGAGCGCTACCTTGGCCCCTGAGTCTCATCGTGGACCACCATGACGACACCCTACCTCAGGAGATCGACATGACCCGTACGTTTCCGCTGCTGCTGTCCGGCGCCCTCTGGATCTGTGGGGCCAGCAGCTCGGCCCCCGCGCAACCGGCACAGCCAGCGACCTATCCCAGCAAGCCCATTCGCCTGATGGTGCCGTTCGCTGCGGGAACGGCTCCCGATGTGCTCGGCCGCCTGCTTGCGCCGGCACTGTCCGAGTCCATGGGCACGCCCGTCGTCGTCGAGAACGTCCCCGGTGCCGGCGGCACGATCGGCGTGGATCGCGTCGCCAAGTCGGCACCCGACGGCCACACGCTGGTCCTGTCCGGCGATGCCGCGCTGGTGCTCACAGGAGGCGCATACGGCGTCAAGCCGACGTACGAGACCATGCGCGATCTGGCCCCGATTGCGCAGCTCGTCGTCACGCCCAACGTGCTGGTCGTGGCGAACGACGTGCCGGCGCGCAGCGTCCAGGAACTGCTGGCGCTTGTCCGCAGCCAGCCGGGCAAGTTCAGCTATTCGTCGGGGGGCATCGGTTTCTCGCAGCACCGTGCCGGCGAGCTGATGAACCAGATGGCTGGCCTGGACATGGTGCACGTGCCCAACCCTGGTAACCCCTGGCCCGACCTGATCTCCGGGCGCACGCAACTCATGTTCGGCAACATCGCGACGGCGCTGCCCATGGCCAAGGAAGGCAAGGTGCGCGCGCTGGCCGTGACCTCCGCCACCCGGGCGCCCGCGGCGCCGGACCTGCCCACCGTTGGCGAAAGCGGGCTGCCCGGGTTCGAGTCGCTGTCGTGGTTCGGCGTGCTGGCGCCGGCCGGCACGTCACCAGCCGTGCTTAAACGTCTCGAAGCCGAACTGCAGAAGGCCATGGCTTCGCCAGCGATGAAGGAACGGCTCGCTGCCATGGGTGCGATGCCCGGCGTGCACGACGCCGCCGGGTTTGCGGCTGCGATCCAGGAGGAGATAAAGCGCTGGGCGCCGCGATCCGCATCGGCGGCTGCCGCGGACGCGGGCGCCAAGAAGCCCTGATTGCGGCACAAGCCGGAGCCACCCATGCTTACTTCTTTGGGCCACGTCACGGTACGCAGCGCCGACTTCGAGCGTACCGAGCGCTTCTACTGCGATCTGCTCGGCATGCGAGTCGGCCCTCGCCCGGCCATCCCGCTTCCCGGACGCTGGTTCTATGTCGGCGACGAAGCAGTCGTGCACGTCCTGCCGCGCACCGTCGACGCGGTGGTGCGCCAGGAGGGCGACGCGTCCAGCGCCTTCGACCACTTTGCCTTGAACGCCGAAGATCGATCCGCGTTCGAGCGCAGGCTGCGCGCGGCTGGACAGCCGTTCGAAAGCAGACGCCTTGCCGACAGCGATCTGTGGCAAGTCTTCCTCCGCGATCCCGACGGGTTGCGCGTGGAGTTGTGCTTCAAAGCTCACATCGAAGACCTTCCGCGGAACGAGCGGCTGCCCTAGAGCCAGATGGCGTGGTTCCACGATCTCGCCGCCACGTCGCAGAGTCCTGCGCCGGTACGGCCGTGAAACAGGAGACTTCGAGATGATGTCCACCGATCTGGCGCTGATCCTCTTCGCCTCGTGCAACGTCATGCGCATTGCGGCCTACGTGCCCCAGATGTTGATGCTGCTGCGACACCCAACCGCTGCCGCCTCGTTCTCGCATCCCACCTGGGCACTATTCGCGATGGCCAATGCGTCGACGGCGCTATATGCGGGATGGACGATCGGCGATGTCACGCTGTGCGTCTTCCATGCGTTCAGTGCCCTTTGCTGCGGCGTACTGATGGCACTGGCCGTCTACCGGCGCCGAGACTCCTCGACGCAGAACGCGACACTGTTTCAATAGCCGTGGGCGCATCAACGGACACCACCCTTCAATGCCAAGAGCGGGTAGTGTCCGGAGTTATGTGCAGAACCACTTGTAGGCGGTTGGCGATCATGGCAAGAGGTTGATTGCCTAGACCAACCTGCCCCGCGAGGGGCGCACTGCCATGACCGCCACTGCCAAGAGTAAGTCCTCGGTCGTCTCCATCGAAGCCGTGCTGGGCCAGCAAGGCGAGCTGTTCAAGCGGCTGCTCAAGGAGTCGCTGCAGGAGGTGCTGCAAGCCGAGATGACCGAGGTCGTCGGCGCAGCCCCTGGGGAGCGAACCGCCGAGCGGTCAGGCTACCGCGCCGGCTACTACAGCCGCAGCCTCGTGACGCGCATCGGCAAGCTCGAGCTGCGCGTGCCGCGGGACCGCGACGGCCGCTTCTCCACCGAACTGTTCGAGCGCTACCAGCGATCGGAGAAGGCGCTGGTCTCGGCGCTGGCCGAGATGTACGTGCAGGGCGTGTCCACCCGCAAGGTCAAGGTCGTGACCGAGGAGCTGTGCGGCCACGCCTTCTCGGCCAGCACCATCAGCCAGATCAACAAGGGGCTGGACGCCGCGCTGGCGCGCTTCGCCAACCGGCCGCTGGAGGAGGCCTACCCGTACCTGATTCTGGATGCCCGGTACGAGAAGGTGCGCATCGACGGCGTGATCCGCAGCCAGGCCGTGCTGATCGCCATCGGCATCAACTGGGAGGGCCGGCGCCAGGTACTGGCCGTGGAGCTGGCCCATCGGGAGAGCTCGACGAGCTGGAAGGAGTTCCTCAAGCGGCTCAAGGAGCGTGGGCTCACGGGCGTGGAGTTCGTCGTCAGCGACGACCACGAGGGGCTGAAGAAGGCGGTCTCGGAGCTGCTGACGACCGCGGCCTGGCAGCGCTGCTACGTGCACTTCCTGCGCAACGCGCTGGACCACCTGCCGCGCAAGGCCGACGACGACTGCCTGCAGGAGCTGCGCTGGATCTACGACCGGCGCAACCTCAAGGAAGCCCAGGCCGACCTGGCCGCCTGGCTCAAGCGCTGGCAGGCCCGCTACGCCAGGCTGACCGACTGGGCCGAGGACGCCATCGGCGAGACGCTGACGTTCTACATGCTGCCGCGGCAGCACCACAAGCACCTCAAGAGCACCAACATGCTCGAGCGGCTCAACGAGGAGATCAAGCGCAGGACACGGGTGGTGAGGATCTTCCCCAACCCGGCGTCGTGCCTGCGCCTGGTCCGCGCGCTGTGCGCCGAGACGCACGAGGCCTGGCTCGAGGACAACCGCTACATCAACATGGAACTGCTCAAGGAGCAGAAGAAGGCGACGATGAAGATCGCTGCCTGATCAGCCCGGCCTCATGCCGTGCTCGCCAAATTGCACAACTTGACGGACACAACCCAAGAGCGCTCGGCGATCCCGGTCGTCAGGTTTGGGACGACTCGGGGTAACCGTCGAGTGTCTGCTCAGGGTCGATCAGACCCCCCAGTCGCCACCTCTCCGCCGAAGTCCGCTGGTACCCCGTCAGTTGTCGCTCAGCCTTCATTGGCGCGGGCCAGCAGCGAGGCAGGCTTTCGGCAGGATGCCGCTCACACAAGAGAAGTCGTAACCCACGAGCGCTGCCCGCTTCCCTCGCAGGCCAGGCATCCGGATGAACGACAGGTAGGGTCTCTCGGCAAGAGAAGTTGTAACCCAAGGAGCAGTTCAACTACTCTTGTACGACCGTAAGCGGCTTCAGCCAGGAGCCAGCATGCCCAGACGCGCTCGCATCGGAACAGATGCCTGGCACGGCCACGTGGCCGTGCCAGGCCAGGTTCGGCCAGAGCTCTGGCCCAGCGTGGATGCCGACGCCTTGCCGGACGATCGACGCGCCCAGTTCCTGCGCCGCAAGCTGGGAATCCAGCTTTACTTCGAAGGCGCCACCGAGGCGGACATCCGCGCGGCCTGCGGCTATGGACGCTCGCACATCTACCGTCTCATCACCGAGCGTTGCCTGGCGCAGCATCCGGACGGCAACGTGAACGGCAGACCAGGCGCACTGCCCCGCCGCCTCCACAGAGACCGGTTCAAAGTCACGCCGTTCGATCTCGGCGAAGCCGACAGGCGCAGGTTGCTGGGTTTGCGGACGCGCGCCGCCATGGAACACAACTTCGCTTGCAGCTTGAGCACAACTTCTCTTGTGTGAGCGGCTTTCGACAGGTTGCCAGCTTTTTCACTCCCAAACGACGTCCTGATAAGTCCACTTAGTAGGACATCGCCAAAATTCTTTTATAGTCCTGGTTGGATATCCAGGGAGTGCCGTTGGAACGCTCTGCAGGCGCCGCTCTAGAGGGAAAACGGGCTGAGGCAAGCGCCGACGGCCCGGGATCGACCCTGCCGCGCCGCCGCGGCCGCCCACGAGGCTCCCAGACGCGACTGCTGACCACCGGCGTTGGCGAACTCGGGCGCCACCACTTCGCCTTCCTGCGCGCGTTGATCGATGGCATCGACCTCGAGCAGGCCTGGAAGCGGTACCTCGCCTTCTCGGGCGGCCTCAACGATCGACGGCACTTCGCCAGCCGACTGCGGCAGCTGGTCGACGTCATCGACCGAGCAGGACCCCAGCGGGGTCGGCCTGTCGAGGCGAGTCTGGTCGTCCCTGCCCTGCGCGCCCTGCCTGACTTCGTCCCCGCGCGAGGCCGCCTTGGGGCCGGAAAAGCCGGACGCTTCGGCGGACCTGGAGCGCCCGCAGAGGAGGCCGACCAGGCCTCAACGCCTCCTCCCTCCCCTCCCCTCGAGGACTGGAGGTCGGAGTACTGCCGCAAGACCGGAATCGACGAGGACTTCTACACGGAAGGCGAGTGGCTCGAGCTCTACGTCGACGAGTTCGGGGAAGCGGGCGACGTGCCCGTTGCAGGGGCAGGAAAAGCCGGACACATAGCGGCACCGCCCTACCCTGCCCTGTCCGCAACGACTCACGCCAGGTTGGCCGAGAAGGCCGAGTCCGAGCGCCAGCCGCGCCTGTCGCCGACCCAGCGAAAGGCGGTCCTCGAAGCCCTGGCCGCGCTCGAGCAGGTGCTGGCGCGCGAGCCAAGCCTGGACGATGAGGTGGGCTTCTGGCTGGCTGCCGGTATGCCTCGGGAACTGGCGAAGGTCGGGGTCAAGTCCCTCGGCGACCTGGTCAACTTCATCAACGTCTACGGCTTTCGTTGGCACCGGCGTGTCTCCCGGATGGGGGTCGTGCGGGCGCGCCGGCTGCTGGACTGGCTTGGTCCCCTCGCGGAAGCTCGCGGCCGCCCTCTGAAGGAGTCGGCCAGACGGCCGGAGACCGACCTGGCGCTGCTGCGCAAGCGGGAAATGGCCGGGTCGGCGGGGGCCGACCGGTTCGCGCTCGTTCCCATCTTCGATGGCACCCTTCCGGATGCCCTCTCAGGTCGGGTCGGGACCTTCCGCGCCCAGGATGCCAACATCTGGGGCGCTGAAACCGACGTGCAGGCGATCGGCCAGTGGCTGAGCCGCTACCGGGGCCAGACGCTGCGGGACTACACCCGGGTGGCAGAGCGCTTCTACCTGTGGTGCACCCACGTCCAGCGCAAGGCGCTGTCGTCGCTCCTGGAGGCCGATCTGCAGGCCTACCAGGCCTTCCTGGCGGCCCCGCCGGCCGACTGGGTGCAGGAGCGCAAGGTGCGTCGCGAGGACGCCTCCTGGCGGCCTTTCCGAGGGCCGCTGGGGCGCAACAGCCAGCGCCATGAGTTCACGGTGCTCGGCAGCATGTTCAGCACGATGCTCGAGAAGGGCTACTTGCGGGCCAACGCCATGGCCAACATGGGGGGCACCCTTGGGCTGGTGAAGCCAAGCATCGACGTCCGCCGGTCTTTCAGCGACCGGCACTGGGCTTTCGCCCTGCAGGTGCTGCATGAAAAGCCGGACACTTCGGAGCGACGGCGGCTGGAACTGCTGCTCGAACTCGGAAGTTCCACGGGGCTGCGGCTGTCGGAACTGGCCACGACCCGCATGAAGGGGTTCCGCCAGGAGGAAGTGGACGGCGAACCGGCGTGGTTGCTCGAGGTCGTAGGCAAGGGCGGCAAGCTTCGGACGGTTGTGGTGCTGGACCACGTCAAGGAACTGATCGAGCAGCACCATCGCGACATGGAGGCTGCCGGCGTTGGCTTCGACCCAACGGTGCGCAGGGTCCAGGTCCCGGGCAGCCTGGCCACGACCGCCGCCGGCGAGCGTGCGTTGGGCCGGTCGGCCGAGAGGCCATCGACAGTGGCCCGGGTCGACGACGGCCTAGCCACCGCTTTGGAACGTAAGGCCCAGCAGGCCTGGCGGCCTCTAGTCGGCATCCTTCGCCGCCCTCCCCCACGCCGCAAGCTCGACCACCTCGGGGTGGCTTTCGTCGATCGCAAGGAGTCGACCCAGGCGGACCGGTTCGGCGCGCTTGAACGATCGGCGATCTACAAGCTCTTGCGGCGCTTCTTCCGCGACGCCGCCACGGCGGCGGCATCGCGGCGCGACGCTCCGGACGCGACCGAATTTCTTGGCGCATCGACGCACTGGCTGCGCCACACCTTCGCGAATACCGCGGTGAAGCAGATGCAGCCGCAGGTGCTTCAGAGCCTGCTCGGTCACTCCGATCTGCGCGTGACGTCGGTCTACGTGAAGGCCGACGCCACCGACATCGTCCGAGGCATCAGGGCGATGCAGCGAGCGGGTGCAGAAGGCGGTGCCGGAGAACCGACTGCGCGCCGGGCGAAAACGTCGACGCGGTAGGTTTTTGATGGGGGCGTGGTACGGAACCACACCCCTTATCCCAGGCGATTCTGGGCGCCGATTTCGAGTCGCTCCTGCCCGGCCTAAGAGCGCTGTAGGGCCGTCGTTTGCAGGCCGAACAGCGCTGCGTGGTACCGTACCACGCGACGCACTTCAGGGTGCGTCTTGAAGGTCGGCCAGCACCTTCTGCAAGGCCGCCTCGAAGGCGGCCCAGCGCGCCGGCGACAGCACACCCCGGGGCAGTTCCACGGTGACCGCGCCACCCTTCCCTGCCCTGATCACGCCCTTCTTTCCGTCCGCCAAGGCGAAGGTCTGTGCGACCTCCTTGGCTTTGGCCTTGGGCTTCCGGGAAACGGCCTCGGTCAACGCGCGAAAGACTTCCGCAGCGGCCGGGCGCGGCGACCGGCCCGCCAGCGACCGGGCCGCGGCGAGAACGGCATCGGGATCCTGCTCGAAGGCCTTGTCCAACGCCACCGCCCAGCGGAACTGGATCTCCACGGGGCTGCGAAAAGCACCCACGACCTCCTGAGGCAGTTCGGCAACCCGAAGGGCCTTGGCGACGTTGCTATGGTCCAGCCCGATCTGCTCGGCGAGGCGCCTTGCACTGGGAAACAGCCCCTCGTTCAGAGCCTTGTGATAGCTGACGCCCTGCTCCCATGCGGACAGGTTCGAGCGCCCTCGGTTCTCACGCTGCATCTGCACGTAGAGGGTCTGGTCATCGACGTTCTCATCGACAACCGCCCGCACCGGCAGACCCAGTTCGAGGCAAGCGCGCGTCCGGCGCGAGCCGTACACCAATTCGAAGCGCGGGCCGTCTCCCTGCTCGCCCGTTGCTCCGCGCATCGGCCGCACCTTGATCGGCTGAACGTTCCCGCCGGCGCTCTCGATCTCCCGCTTGAGCTCTCTGAAGGCCTGGCTCGAGAACGAGTCTGGATGGCGGTCGGCCCAGCGTGTCAGCACGATCTGGCGCGGGTCAATCAGTTGCTCGCCGACCTGCAGTTTGAGCTTCTCGATCTCGGCATTGAGCTTCGAGACGGCTTCCGTGTCGGCCGCTGCGCCGGAGAGCATTCTGGAGAGCATCCCCACCCCGGTGCGAGGAACAGCTGGCTTCACGTCGGCCTGAGGCTCGGTCGCCGCTGCGGGTGCGGGCGCCTCGACATGGTCCGGAATCTTGAAGGCGATTCCTTGCCCCTTCTTCTGAGTGGCCACCTCAACCTCCCACCTGGCGCTGCCAGAACGTTTCCATCTGCTGTTCGATCAGGTCCACGAACCGATCGTAGGCTTCGAAGGCGCTCTTGAACGTGCGCGTCGAGGCGTTGTCGCGACTCGCGTCGTATACGGTTCCGAACTCCTTGCTGGCGGTGCGAACAGCCTCGACGTCGGGAATTTCAACGGGCAGGACGCGCTCGGCGTAGGCGGCCTGAATCCACTCGCGGATGATCGCAGTCGACTGCCCGGTGTTGTCCTTGGGCGCGGCGTACTTCACCTTCGACAGCAGGATGTTGATGAACGCGAAGTCCTTGCCGGCGCCGCGGCCGGCAAAGTCGTCTGCCAGGTCCTTGAACAGGTCCCAGAACTGCGCGCTCGACGCGAAGTCCAGGTTGCTCGGCGGCAGCGGCATGACGATGCCGTCGCTTGCCATGAGGGCGTTCACCGTCAGGAACGACAGCGACGGCGGCGTGTCGCAGATGATCACGTCGTACTTCGACCGGATGGGGTCGAGGCCGTAGTCGAGCGTGCGCCAAAACTGGAACGACGCTTCCTTGAGTTGCCGCGTCGGCAGGATGAACTCAGCAGAGAAGAGGGGAGAGGAGGAGGGCACCAGATCCACGCCGTCCCAGTACGTCGGCCGGATCGCGTAGTTGATGTCCGGCTCGTCGCCGCTGAACAGGGGCAACAAGGTCTGGGTGACGTCGACCTCCGCGTCGGGAAGAAATCCGAAGAGGGTCGTCATGCTGCCCTGAGGGTCGACGTCGACCACCAAGACCTTGTGGCCCCGCATGCTGAGGCCCTGGGCGAGGGTGGTTGCCGTGGTCGTCTTCGAACTGCCGCCCTTGAAGTGCGCCGTGGAGATCGTGATGGCCTCGCCACCTTCGGGCCGCAGATGGGCCGATCGGTAGTGGCGGGCCCACTGCCGCATCTCCGAGAGCGTGAACTCGCGACGCGCCCCAGTCGAGGTCAGCCGCCCGGTCGGAAGCCCGCCCGGATTGCGCACGCGATAGTCATACTGCGAGCGCTCTATCTTCAGTCGCTCGATGAGTTGCGTCGCTGAGAACGTCGGCGGCAACTTGCGGGCATCCGGCGCTAGCATCACCCCGCGGGCCTGCGCCACGATGGAGGTCGCGCGCTCTGCCTGCTCAGTGATCGCCTTCAGCGAGATCGGGTGGGTGGCTGACGGCCCCTGTGTGGTCGGATCCATGCGTTCCTTGCAGTGCGCTATGACAATGAACGCAATTCTACGTGAGGCAGTGCTTTTTCAAGACATCGATGTATTCCACGTCTATCGCAGATGAGTCGATGCATCGGAGTCATAGAACCTGGATTTCCGGACGTTCTGCACCCTTCCTCCAAGATCAGTCGTCGATCAGTTTAAGAAGTTCAATAGTTCAAGACTTTCATGGGCGGAAACCTGTTTGAAATCAATAGGTTAGACGGCATTCCGTCCGGACTCCTGGCCTGAGCCGTCCGGACATCACCGCGGAAGCGTCCTTGAAGCGACCTGGAGGCGTCCGTAAAGTCCTGGGGATAACTTCCGTGCCTGTGGATAACTTGCTGTCCGGCTTTTCATGCCCCGCCTCGGGTCGCCGGACGCCTTGGCAGCACCTGTCCGAACTGGCCAGCGTGCCGCCAAAGCGTCCGGGTTTTCAGGTCCCTGGTAGCCGCCATATCGATCATCTCTGATCGGACGCACCCAAAGGACATGTAGCGTCCAAGTGACGCTGGTCAACCCGGACGTTTGACCGAGACCGGCGCCCTAGAATGGACGCATGAGCGGCGTGGCAATCGTGAAGCAGATGGATGTGGTGCAGGGCATGCTGCACAAGTCCGTCATTGCCTTGGCGATCGTGCCGACCAATCGCTCGCTGACGGTCACCGGCCGCAAAGCGTACTCCGTGATGCTGCACCTTGCACAGATGCAGGCGGCCGCAGGAACCGAGGGACCGGACGGCGGCTTCGCCGCGCCACTGAACTCGATACTGCGCGGCTTCGGCGCCACCAACAGCATCTCGAGCGACGCGAAGAAGTACATCGATCAGATGATCTCGACGAAAGTCGAATGGCGACCGCTGTCGAAGTCCGAGCAGCAACTGCCACTGACCTTCGACACGAACGGGAAAGAAGAGGGCGCTACGGCGCCGCAGATCACCGACGAACTGCGCATCTTCAACCTGCTGGCGGAAGTGCGCATCTACAAGCGCGCGGGCGAGAACTGGGTCACCTGGTACTACCCGCCATCGATTCGCGAAGAGCTGGTCAGCCCCTCCCGATGGGCGCAGGTCGACTTCGCCGTTCTGCGCCAACTCACGACCTACTGTGCGGTCGCACTCTACGAGATGTGCGCACGATATCGGGACAGCCCCGCGGGCGTCACCAGCCGGCAGCACTGGACGTGGTGGGCAGAGACGCTGCGGAGTTCGCCGACCTCCAAGGTCCGCGCCTGGCGCAAGTTCAAGAACGAGTTCGTGACGCCGGCCATCAAGGAGATCAACGAGCTCGGCGACATCGAGATCGAACTGATCGAGTTCAGGCGAGGGCGCGAGGTCGAGTACGTTCAGTTCGGCGTGAAGAAGATGGCGCGCCGGCCTGAGCGGATCGCGCCGGCGGCGCCGGACGTCACCAACATCCTGCGCGGCGGAAAGCTCGGGATCCGCGACACGGTGATCGAAGAACTCGAGCGTACGTACGGCGTCGACGCCGTCACTGAGGGGCTGGATCGCTACGAACGATTCATGAGCGGAGGCGATCGCCCGCGCATCGGCAACGCCGGTGCCTACCTGCGAACCATCATCGCGAACAAGGCGCGCGAGGAGGCCGCGGCAGGGCAGGGCGCCACATCGGAATCGAGCGCTCAGGTCGTGGTCGAACCGGCGAAGACACCAGCCGTGGCCCGATCGCAACGAGACATCGAGGACGCAGAGCGGCACCGCCGCTTCACGTTGATTCGCGATCAGTTCGCCAAGCTCGAGCCGGACGAGCAACTCGAGTGGGTCCGGCGGGTGCGCGATGAGGCCGATGCGACCACGGCACCAAGCCCCAGCATCATGAAGCGCCTCGCGCGTGGCGAATGGCAGTCCCCATTGGTCCAGGTGATGGTGATCCAGCACTACGCCAAGAACGAACTGGGCGAGGACTGGGCGAGCCTGCCGGCCGACGAGTTCGAAAGCCTGATGGCCACCGACGCGAACAGCGAGCGGGACACGGGCTGAGGCTCGCACTGAGCAAAAAGAAAGCCCCACCGCTTACGCGATGGGGCTGAGGTCGTAGCGGTCAGGCCGCCATCTTCTCCGGGACATCTTCGACGGCATCGCTGCCGACTTCGTCCTTCCCGAGGTCCAGTTCGGCGTCGAGCTCACGCTGCCGCACGACCAACGACGCGAGTCGCTGCTCATGCTCGAACGGCCGCTGAAGCTCCGCAGCCAGGCCATCGAGCTTCGCCCGCATCCGGGCCAGGCGCTGGGCGCAGTCGTCGCGGTGGGGCGCGATACCCTGGATCGCGTCGATCAAGGCGGCATGCAACGCCGGCCCGGTCTGGCATGCGCGGCATTCGTGGGAACTTGAGCCCCTTACGAACAGATGTACCTCGTCCTCCACGCGTCCGATGAACACGCCCAGATCGAAGTTGCCGATCGTGCCCACCACCTCGTCTCTCGCTGAGCGTGAGATCGCGGCACGAGCACTGCGCACCACGGCCCGAAGGGCCTCGCCAATCGCCTCTCGGCCTCGGTAGCTGCGACGATGGATGTCGACCACCAGGTCCGTTGCCAGCAGCGCCTGGGCTTGCGTGGCATCCGCTTCCAGCGCCGAGAGCAGCCGTTGATTGCTCTCGATGCGCATCGGCAGCGCAGCCACCTCGGATTCGTTCGCATAGTGCTGGTTGCGCCACACGGACAACAAGGAGGCGTACCGCGCGATCTCCGCGTCGACGCCGGCCTTCTCGATGATCTTCGGATTGCCCGATGCGAGCGCCTTCATCGTGTAGCGCGTCTTCAGGTACAGGTCGAATGCCCGCTGAGAGTTGCTCAGCGGCAGGCCTGCGATGCGTGCCATCTTGGTGTGACGGAACAGGTTCTTGGCCGAGTGGGCCTCGTCGTAGGCGAGCCAGTCGACCCCCAGTGCTTCCCAGCAGAGGAAGTCGTCCTTGCGCTCCTGGTTCTCCAGCCGTTCGAGGCGGATCTTCCAGGTCTTCTTCATCCGCTCGAGCTGCTTGACGATCCGGTTGGACCGGCTGTCCGCGCTGCACATGCGCACGGCCATCTCGATCTCGCGGATGGTGTCCTTGATGAAGTCGGCGGTGAAGCCGGCGGACATGGGCAGCAACTCGAAGGTCGAATGCGTCATCACGATCGCATCCCAGTCGCCCGTGGCCACGCGTGCCACGAACTCCCGCCGGCGGTCGCCCGCCAGGTCCTCCTTGGTCGCCATCAGGACGGCTGCCGAGGGATAGAGCCGCACCAGTTCGGCGGCGTACTGCTCGAGGCAGTGATTCGGCACGACGTGGGCCGGCTTGTTGGCCAGCCCCAAGCGGCGCAGCTCCATGCTGGCCGCCACCATGATCGCCGTCTTGCCGGCGCCCACCGCGTGAAACAGCCCGGTGTTGCCGGACTGCACGACGCGCCAGATCGCGTTGCGCTGGCTCCCGTGGAGCTCGAAGCATTGCGAGAAGCCGGGCAGCTTCAGATGCGAGCCGTCGAATTCGCGCTGGCGGATGCAGTTGAACAGGTCGTTGTAGATCCTGCACAGCCGCTCGCGCCTCGCAGCGTCTTCATAGGCCCATGCCGCGAAACGGTCCCGGATCAGGCCGAGCTTCTCGCGCGCCGCGAGCGTCGCTACCGCTCGGAACGCAGGCATGCCTCACGCACAATGGTTGGCATGAGCACGCGCAAGACCGCCAAGAAGTCCGCAGTAGCGCCTCGCGGTTCGCGCTCGGGCGCAGCCGCGGACTTGCCCATCGAGACGGCCTTCGGGGAGGTGGTGGATCTGATCCGTGCTGCGCGTCAACGCGCTGCACAGGTGGTGAACACCGAACTGATCGATCTCTACTGGCGCATCGGTCAGTACCTCCACCACAAGATTGCGGCGGACGGATGGGCTCAGAGTACGGTGGTGCAACTGGCTGCCTACATCGCACAGCGCGAGGCGGGGCTGCGAGGCTTCTCGCCGCAGAACCTCTGGCGCATGAGGCAGTTCTTCGAGGCCTACAGCGTCGGCGGGGTGGCCGACGCAAAACTCTCAACACTGTTGAGAGTTTTGCCGTGGTCCTCGCACCTGCACATCCTGAGCCGCGCGAAGAGGCCCGAGGAGCGCGAGTTCTACATCCGAATGGCGGCCCAACAACGCTGGCAAGTTCGCGAGGTGGCGCGTCAGATCGACAGCGGCCTCTTCGAACGTGCCGTGCTCAACCCACCAAAACTCTCAACAGCGTTGAGAGAAAGCCAGCCGCAGGCCGAGCAGCACTTTCGCGACGCCTACCAGTTGGACTTCCTGGCATTGCCGGAGGCTCATTCCGAGGCGGACCTACATCGCAGTCTGCTGCAGAACCTCGGACGCTTCCTGACCGAGCTCGGCCGCGACTTCTGCTACATAGGCTCCGAGTACCCGCTGCAGGTCGGCAACCAGGACTTCGCACTGGACCTCCTCTTCTTCCACCGAGGTCTGAACTGCCTGGTCGCCATCGAATTGAAGGTGACTGCCTTCGAGCCCGAGCACCTGGGAAAGCTCAACTTCTATCTCGAGGCGCTTGACCGCGACGTGAAGAAACCGCACGAGAACCCCGCGATCGGCGTGCTGCTGTGCGCTTCCAAGGACAGCGAAGTAGTTGAGTACGCACTGAACCGAACGCTATCGCCCGCGCTCGTCGCTCAGTACCAGACCCAGTTGCCGGACAAGCAACTGCTGGCCGCCAAGCTGCACGAGTTCTACAACTTGAATGCACCGCAAGCCGACCTGCACCAGCCGCTGACGAGACCTCGCGAGAAGAGGGTTGGCAAGACGCGTTAGTTGCCTTGGCGCTTCCAGTACGTGTATCCGGTCAAGACTGAATTGAGACGCTGGGACGCTCAAACCGAGCGTCGCCAAAGCTCGGGATCGGTCCTTAGATCACACTCGCCAGTGGGTCACCGTTCAAAACGAACGGTAGCCCTCCCAAGGGTCGAGTCGAGTGGACTCCGAAAGACCCTATGCCTCAGCCGCTCGAGGACGAAGCCGCTCCCGAAGTGCCTTCACTGGTTCACGAAGGCGAGCGACCGACTCATCGTACTGGTCAGCCGAAAGAGCACCTGCGGGCTGTTCAAACGCAACAGTCTCAAAGTCCTCAAGCGAGGTACCAGTTGGGAGAGGGATTCGTGGGACACGACGCTTTCCTTTCAAGCGCATGAGCACGAGCGAACCCGATTCGGGTGGCGCCCGAGCTCGGGTTGAGGATGTGCGGGAAGGCCCGCGCAGGAGGTGGCCTACGTCCTGGCCGCGGGGCCGCAATTGGGCGGCACGAGCCGGTTCGAAAGCCGGGCCAGCAACAGCCGGCGAGTGATGGGGATGGCCTGAAGGTGCAGGCGGATTGAAGTGCGGGTCACGACCGCAAACGCCGGCCAGGCCGGAACGCTGGTGACAGCGGCAATGGCAGGGTGCCAGTAGCGGACTCAGTATGAACCAACGCTGGGTCCCTGAACAGAGGCTCCGCAGTGCGGCGCCCGTGCGGCGTATCGCGATCTCGCGCCTATGCGGCGCATGGGACACGGCCAAGTGCGCGACGGGCGGAATCCGGGGGTGCTTCGACCCTCCTTTCCGGGTTGAACGTCCTCCTCGTGTTTTGGACGATCGAGGGCAGGGCGCTGCCCTCGGCAACGAGGCTGTCGTCGCTCGTGCAATTCACCGGTCGGAACCACTCCATGGGGCGCATTCCCGTTCATTCCATGAACTTGCTTGCCAGCGTGGTCGAGGACGGCAGGACCTACAAGGAGGTGGCCGCCGACCTGGGTGTTTCGCGATCCACCGTCGAACGGCGGATCAAAGGGCTGCTGCGCCGGCTTCACCAGAGCCAGGCACTCGGTTCGATGAGGGCGGACTATCTCGACAGCCTGCCGGCGATTCGCCAGGAGCGAGCGACCATCATGGCGGCTGCCCGTGCGCACGATGAGGACAACCTACCGCCACCGTGCCGTGTCGTGCTCGATGCCGAGGAAGTGGCCGCCGGTGCTCGACGGTTGCGCGCGAGCTGCCGGAGCGCGAACCGTGACATCGCGCTGATCTACACGCTGCTGTGCACGGGTCTCAAGACCATGGAGCTTGCCCGCCTGGAAGTGGCCGACTACCTGGACGAACAGGGCATCGTGCGGCGCCGTTCGATGTTGCGCGCCGGCGCGGCGGCCAACGGTCTCGAGCGACCGCTGTTCTTCGATTCGGCGAAGGCCGTGGAGAGCATCGACACGTACCTCGAGGAGCGGATCCGCCGTCGCCTGGGTGTGGGCGTGCCCAATCGGTACCGCGGGCTCGATCCGACGAGCCGCCTTTTCCTGACCGAGGAGGGCAATCCCTTCCGAGTCAGGCCACGGTCCGCGAGCGATCCGCGTCTCACCTCGAAATACCTGCAGGCGACGCTGCGCCTGGCGTTCGCTCGCGCAGGTTGGATTGGGATGACGGCCCAGCAGGTCCGTCGGCAGGTCGCGCTCGCGATGGAGCGGCACGGTGCCGACCGCGCCCAGCTGCAGGAACTGCTGGGACTGCGCTCGCGCCGGCAGGTGCATCGGCTGACCAGCCTGCCGCCCGTGCCCCTGGAAGAAATCGCGCGCGAGCTTGTGTAGGCACACAGGGGTCCTGAGGGCTCGGGAGGTTGCGATGGACGCGCCTAGGTACTTCGTAAGAGGCAACACCTTTCAGGCGACCGATCCTGCTCTGCAGGACGCCTTGGCCAGGGTCTACGACAGCGCCGAGCGGCCGCGCTGCATGTGCGTGCGCGGCGGCGTGGAGATGTACATCGCCAAGCACGGCGAATACGTGGTCAAGCGGATGCCAGGCACGGGCGACATGCACCATCCCACGTGCCAGTCCTTCGAGCCGGAGCCGGGTATCTCGGGTCTTGGAGAGCTGGTCGGCGAAGCAATCGTCGAGCACAACGCGGATCACGTGGAGATCCGGACGGACTTCCCGTTCTCCCGGGTCTCCGGCAAGGCCAACCTCGCGGACCTCGATGGGTCGGCGCAGCGCGTGCAGGCTGCGGTTGGACAGCGCTCGGAGGCAGTGGCGCGCCACGAAGCGGCGCGGCAGCGATTGGCCCAGGTGACGGCCGAGCACGCCGGGTCCGCCGAAGTCGAAGCGCGGCGCCGGGCGCTTGCCGAAGATGCCAAGCGCGTCGGCGACGAGCATGCCGCTGGGTCCCGACGCATCGCGGAGGAACTGCCGCGATTGCAACAGCGACATGCAGCGCTCCAACAGCGCATGAGGGCGCGGCAACAGGCTCATGGCGAGCGGCGTGCGCAGCTGCAGCGGGAAATCGTGGGGCTGGCGGCGGTCGCCGAACTGCGTGGGGACGTCGAGCGCGCGCTGGCGCGTCGCGAGTTCGCGCAGCGGGTGGTGGCCCGATGCCAAGCCTTCGCGGCCAAGAAGCAGGGTCAGGTGGACGTGCTGGAGCGGGTCAAGGCAACCCTGGCTGGCCAGCGTCGCGAGATCGAGGCGATCGACCGCGAGGCCGGGCAAGTCGCGCTGCGACAGGCGGACCTGCAGCGGCGGTTCGGCCTGACCAACAGCGTGCCGTGCACGGGCATGGACATCCAGGGACAGTGCCAACTCCTGGGCGATGCCCGAGAGGCGAGGGCGCTGCTGCCTTCCGCAGATGCGGCACTCGCTGGTCTGGTCGAAAGAAAGCGGGCGGTGAGCGCTGCCATCGCCCGGGACGATCTGGCCGTGAAGTGCCTGCCTGCAGCAGCCGAGGCGCGCAATCGGGCGGAGCAGCTTCTGGACGCCGCGGAAGAACGGTTGCGCCGGATCGAACTGCTTTGTGCCCGTGGCGACGAGGTGGCGCGTGCCGCGCAGGCTCTGTCCGCACTGACCGAGGAGGTCGCCAAGATGCCGGAGACGACCGAAACGGAAACCGACGAGGAACGCGGCGAACTGGCGGAGATCACAGCCGCGCGCCAGCGCTTGGACGACGAGGTGAGCCGCCTGGCTCGTGTGCGTGACGAAGCCCGGGCTCGCATCGAGGAACAACGCCGGTTGCTCCCACCGCCGTTGGATGGGGCCACGCTGGTCGCAGCGAAGCAGGAGGTCGATGCGGCATCACAGGCAGTGGCAACTGCCGAGCGTGCCGAACTGGGCGCACGTGAGCGTGACGAGCGGGCCAAGACGCTTGGCCAGGAACTCACTGCCAGCCTGACGAAGTCGGCATCGGCAGCGAGTTCGGTCGGTCGCGTGGAGCAGGAGCTCGCAACCTGGACGCTGCTGGCCAAGTGCCTGAGCAACGACGGCGTGATCGCCCTGGACATCGACGATGCCGGGCCGACTTTCTCGGCACTGGCGAACGAACTTCTGCTGGCCTGCTACGGTCCGCGATTCACGCTGCAGGTGATCACGCAGTCGACCACGGGAAAGGGCGAGCTGCGCGAGGACTTCGACATCATCGTGCACGACGGCTGGCGCGACGAGGCCAAGAGCCTGAAGCTGGTCAGCGGGGGCGAACGAGTCTGGATCTCATGCCGATCTCGGCATGAGATCCACTATGCCGAGAACCAGGATATGCCGAGTCCGCGATCCGGCCGGCGTCTCCGCCCCTGCAACTGCGCCGCAGGTACCTGCGAAGCGATGCGGCATAACACGGCGGGATCCGGGACGATGAATCCCGACGCGCGCGGTGGCAAGAGCCTCAGCCTGATGAGCGGCGGTGAGCGAACTTTCATCGACGCCTGCCTGACGCGCGCGATCGCCCTGTACTTGGCCCAGAACACCGGACGGCGATTCGACACGCTCTTCTCCGACGAGGCCGACGGGCCCCTCGACCCAGAACACAAGCGCATGTTCATGGCCATGAAGCGCGAAGTCCTTCGGCTCGGCGGCTACCGGCAGGAGTTCTTCATCACCCAGACCCCGCACCTCGCAACGATGGCCGATGCAGTCATCGACCTCGACGCCATGCAGGCCGAGCCGCGAGCGGGCACCTGAGCGCACTCCAACTGCGATTGAGCAGATCGAGGCCGAGTATGTCGACTACATGCGCCACGAGCGCAATCTGGCACCTGCAACCATTCAATCCAATCGGGTCACGGCCAGGAATCTTTTGACGTTCCTCTTCGCCGATGGACTACTGACGTTCAACACCGTTACTGCGCGAGACGTCATCGCCCACGTCAGGCTGGCGACGAAGACCTGCCGTCCGAACTCTGCGTGCAGAGTCGTCGGTGGCGTTCGGGCGTTCCTGCGGTTCGCGCTTTACCGCGGCTGGCTCGATACCGATATGTCTTCGCACATACCGGCGCCGGCTGTTTTGTCGCAGTCATCGATCCCCCGCTCACTCCAGGATCATCAGGTTCTGCGCATCCTCGCTCAGTGCGATCGGGCTACACCGAGTGGGCGTCGTGACTACGCGGTCATCCTCCTACTTGCACGGCTCGGGCTGCGGGCTGGCGAGGTGGCAGCACTACAACTGGAGGACATCGACTGGCACGCGGGCGAGTTGCTGGTTCGCAATGGACAAACCCGAGTCGATCGCCTCCCGCTTCCATACGACGTCGGCGAAGCGCTGGCGCAGTACTTGAGCGAGACCCGGCCACGCTGTTCCTCCCGGCAGGTGTTCCTGCGAGCACAGGCACCGATGGAGGGGTTCTCCAGCGGGACCGCTGTTGCAGCGATCGTCCGCCGCGCGCTTCAGCGCGCCGGCATCGATGCGCCGAGCAAGGGAGCGCATGTGCTCCGTCACACGCTGGCCACACGACTGCTGCGCGAGGGGTCCTCACTGCCCGAGATCGGCGAAGTACTGCGTCACCGCCAGCAGCAGACAACGACGATCTATGCGAAGGTGGACTTTGCCTCTCTGCGGTCCATCGCTCCTTCTTGGCCAGGAGGTGCGCAATGACGCCGCTGAGACAGGCCGCCACCGACTACCTTGCACTCCGACGAGCGCTCGGGTTCAAGCTTCGGGCGAACGAAGATGCGCTGATCGAGTTCACGGACTTTCTTGACCGGCGCGG
>CAZXLI010000018.1:0-46272 GCA_964641795.1 uncultured Bordetella sp.
GATCGCGCCCGAGTGGATCGAGCGCGTGAAGGCCACGCTGCCCGAGCTGCCCTCGGCGATGGCCGCGCGCTTCCAGAGCGCCGATGGCCTGCCCGCCTACGACGCGGCGATGATGACGCAGAGCCTGGGCCTGGCGCGCTACTACGAAACCGCGCGCGATGCCTGCCAGGCGCCGAAGCTGGTCGCCAACTGGCTGATGGGCGAGGTGGCCAAGCGGCTGAATGCCGAAGGCCGCGAGATCGACGCCAGCCCGGTGCCGGCGGCGACCTTGGCCGCGCTGATCGGTCGCATCCAGGACGGCACGGTGTCGCACAACGCCGCGCGCCAGGTGTTCGACGCGCTGTGGTCGGGCGAAGGCCCGAAACCGGAAGGCGCGACTGACGCCGCGCGTGTCGATGCGCTGATCGAGGCCAAGGGCCTGAAGCAGATGAACGACGCCGGCGCGCTGGAGAAGATCGTCGACGAGGTCGTCGCCGCCAATGCCAAGTCGGTCGAGGAATACCGCGCCGGCAAGGACAAGGCCTTCAACGCGCTGGTCGGCCAGGTGATGAAGGCCAGCCGTGGCAAGGCCAACCCGGCCCAGGTCAACGACTTGCTGAAGAAGAAGCTCGGCTAGTGGCCTCGGGCGCGGCGGCCGGCGCCGGCAGGCTGCCCGGCTGCGCGCCCGCCCACAGCAGGCGCAGGTGGGCCAGTTCGGCGTCGTACAGCCTGTTGATGCGCACCAACTCGGCTTCCTGGTTCTGCGTGGCCGAGCGCTGGGCTTCCATCGCGCCGTCGTTGGCGTCGAGCTGCTGCTTCAGCCGCAGCGGCAGGTTGCGGCCCTTGTAGAACTCGGCTTCCTCGTCCAGTGGCTTGCGCGCGGCGATCAGCTCGGCCACACGTTGCTCGGTGGTCTTGATCGCGGCGCGCACGGTGTCCAGCGCCGCCTCGCGCGCCTTGCGGTGGGCGGCTTCGTTCGGGTAGCGCGCCATCAGGTTGCGGTCGCGCCGCACTGCGTCGGCCTGCGCGGCGCGGGCGGCCGCGGCCTTGCGCTCGGCAGCTTCCTGCTCGGCGCGCTCGTCGGCCGTCAGCGTCGGCGGCAACACGCGGCGCAGCGAGCCGTCGCGGTTCAGCACCCGTTGTTCCTTGCCGATGCAGGCCGGGATCGGGCGGTCGGAGGTCAGCCGGTTGCCCTTGTCGTCGACGCAGGTGTAGATGCCGGCGCCGGAGGCGGCCCCATCGGGCCGGGCCTGGCCCCACGAAGGCCCGGCGGCCGCCAGGGCGGCCAGCAGACCGGCCACCAGGGCCAGGCGAGGAGTGGGGCGCAGTCGCATGCCCGCCACTCAGACCCCGTAGCGCGCGCGGTAGGCCGCGACGCGTTCGCTGTGGCCGGCCAGGGCCGGGTCCTGCGCCGAAGCGAGCACCTGCATCAGGTCGTGCAGCGTGGCGATCGCCACCACGTCCAGCTGCCACTGCGCCTTCACCTGCTGCACCGCCGACAGCGGGCTGTCGACGCCCCCCTCGGCCGCCTTCTCCTGGCGATCGAGCGCGATCGTCACCGCCACCGGCTGGGCGCCAGCGGCCTGGATCATCTGGATCGATTCGCGCACCGAGGTCCCCGCGGAAATGACGTCGTCGATGATCAGAACGCGGCCGGCCACCGGCGCGCCGACCAGCGTGCCGCCCTCGCCATGGTCTTTCGCTTCCTTGCGGTTGTAGGCGAAGGGCACGTTGCGGCCGCGCCGGGCGAGCTCGATGGCCACCGCCGCGGCCAGCGTGATGCCCTTGTAGGCCGGGCCGAACAGCATGTCGAAGCGCAGGCCCGAGGCGATCAGACGCGCTGCATAGAATTCCGCCAGGCGCCCGAGCTTGGCGCCGTCGTCGAACAGGCCGGCGTTGAAGAAGTAGGGCGACAGGCGCCCGGCCTTGGTCTTGAACTCACCGAAGCGCAGCACGCCGGCCTCGACCGCAAAGCGGACGAAGTCCTGTGCCAGTGCGTCGGTGCCCGCCATCCCTGAACCCGTCGAGGTCACTTTGCCATTCCGTCTGGTCACGCTGAATCTGAACGGCATCCGCTCGGCCGCCAACAAGGGCCTGCTCGAATGGGCCGAAACAGTGGGCGCCGATTGTATGGGCGTGCAGGAAGTCAAGGCCCAGGCCGCCGACGTGGCCGGCCGCTTCGAGGTGCTGGCCGGCATGCGGGGCCATTTCCATTTCGCCGAGAAGAAGGGCTATTCGGGTGTCGGCCTGTACGCGCGCAAGCCACCCAGCGCGGTGATCGTCGGCCTGGGCAACGCCGAGTTCGATGCCGAGGGCCGCTATGTCGAGGCCCGCTTCGACAACGCGCGCCGCCGCCTCAGCATCATCAGCTGCTACTTTCCCAGCGGCTCGTCGGGCGAGGAGCGCCAGGCCGCCAAGTACCGCTTCCTCGACGTCGTCTACCCGCACCTGCTGGCGATGAAGGCCGAGGGGCGCGAGTTCATCCTGGTCGGCGACGTGAACATCGCCCACAAGGAAATCGACCTGAAGAACTGGAAGGGCAACCAGAAGAACTCGGGCTTCCTGCCCGAGGAGCGTGCCTGGATGACGCGGCTGCTCGAGGAGGCCGGGCTGGTCGACGTGTTCCGCACGCTGAACCCGCACCCCGAGCAATACACCTGGTGGAGCAACCGCGGCCAGGCCTGGGCCAAGAACGTCGGCTGGCGGTTGGACTACCACCTGGCCACGCCCGGCATCGCGGCCAAGGCTCGCAGCGAGCACATCTACCTCGAGCAGCGCTTCTCCGACCACGCGCCGCTGGTCATCGACTACGACTTCACGCTCTGATCGGCCGGCGCCGAGGTGCCGTGCTTTTCGGATGTTATCGGCGGGTGGCCGCCAGCTGCTGGATGACGGCCCGGGCCAGCACCATCGATGCGCGCCCGTTGGCCGGCTGGTTGTAGCGCCCGGCATTGACCACCAGCACCAGGTCCAGCGCCGGCACGCCGATCAGCCGCTGGCCGCCATTGCCCAGGCCGGCGAAGCCGCCGACGCCGGCACCCAGGCGCCGCTCGCCCGCCGGCGCGTCGGGCCGGGCCACCCACCACTGGTAGCCGTAGTCCCAGCCATCGCTGGCGGGCAGCTGCGCATGCTGCGAGGCCGCCACCCAGTCGGCCGGCACCACGCTGCGGCCCTGCCAGCGGCCGCCATCGAGCATCAGCCGGCCCAGCTTCAGCAGGTCGGCCGGCTTCAGGCGCAGGCCGGCGAAGGCCATCGCCTTGTCGCGCCAGCCCTCGCGCCACTCGAAGCGCTCGATGCCCAAGGGCCCGAACAGCGCTTCGCGCGCGAACTCGGCCAGGCGCCGGCCGCTGCGGCGCTCGATGATCTCGGCCAGCAATTGCGTGGTGCCGCCGCAGTAGACGAAGCGGCTGCCCGGCGGCCGCACCATCGGCAGCGACAGCACATGGCGCACCGGGTCGCTGGCGCGCAGCATCTGCTCCTCGCTGTTCTCGCTGCGGCCGTAGCCGGCGCTGGTCTCGTCCCACTCGAAGCCGGGGCTCATGGTCAGCAGGTGCTGTAGCGTCAGCGCCCGCCGCTCGGGTGTGTCCAGCGCCGCATGCTCGGGAAAGAAGCTCATCACCGATTGATCCAGCGGTCCGATCAGGCCGCGGCCCTGCGCAATGCCGAACAGCAGGCCGGTGACGCTCTTGCTGATCGAGCGCAGGTCATGCAGCGTGTCCGGCGTGAAGCGCACATCGCGCGCGAACCAGCTGCCCACCGGTCGGTCGCGGCCGCTGAAATAGGCCGCGGCCAGCGGCCGGCCCCCGCGCTCGACCAGCACCGCATGCGTGTTGCTGCCGTCCTGGCCGGCCTGCTCGATCAGGGCCTGCAGCGCGGGGTCCGGGGCCTCTTCCGGCGGCGGGTCTGCGCTGGTCGCCGCCCATGCCGGCACGGCCAGGCCGCTCATCGCGCCGGCGATCTGGCGCCTCGTCAGCCCGGCCGGGTTCGGGTTCGTCCGCATCGGGGCCGATCCTATACTGGGCCATCGGCTGCCACGCTGACTCTCCGGGCCCTCAGCCGGGCCCCCATGCCCCATGCAACCCGTGCTGCGCAGCCTGCTCGAGACCGACCTCTACAAGTTCACGATGTGGCAGGCCATGCTGCATCGGCACCCGGCCACGCAGGCGGAGTACGTGTTCGTCTGCCGCAATGCCGGCACCTACCCGCTGACCGACCTGGTCGCCGAGCTCAACGAGCAGCTCGACCACCTGTGCACGCTGCGCTTCCAGCCCGACGAGCTGGCCTACCTGCAGAGCCTGCGCTTCATCAAGAGCGACTTCGTCGACTTCCTGCGCATCTTCCAGTTCCAGCGCGATTTCATCGAGGTGCGCGCCCACGACGGCGTGCTCGAGATCGTCGCGCGTGGGCCGCAGGTGCATGTGATGGCGTTCGAGATCCATGTGCTGGCCATCGTCAACGAGCTGTACTTCCGGCGCTTCGACGGCGCTGCGGCCATCGCCGAAGGCCGGCGCCGGCTGGCCGCCAAGGTGCAGCTGCTGCGCGAGTTCGGCCGCGAGCCGGCGCGCCGCAACCCGTTCGAGTTCTTCGACTTCGGCGTGCGCCGGCGCTTCAGCGGCGACTGGCAGCGCGAGGTGGTGGCCACCCTGCAGCGCGAGGTGCCCGAGTACTTCAAGGGCACCTCCAACGTGCTGCTGGCGCGCGACCTGAACCTGGTGCCCATCGGCACCATGGCGCACGAGTACCTGCAGACCTACCAGGCCTTGGGTGTGCGGCTGCGCGACTTCCAGCGCGCCGCGCTCGAATCGTGGGTGCAGGAGTACCGCGGCGATCTCGGTATTGCGCTGACCGACGTGGTCGGCATGGACGCCTTCCTGGCCGACTTCGACCTGTACTTCGCGAAGCTGTTCGACGGCCTGCGCCACGATTCCGGCGACCCGGTGCAGTGGGGTGAGAAGGCGCTGGCGCACTACGCCAAGCTGCGCATCGACGCGCGCACCAAGCGCCTGGTGTTCAGCGACAGCCTGACGCTGACCAAGGCCTTCGAGCTCTACCGCCACTTCGCCGACCGCGTGCAGCTGGGCTTCGGCATCGGCACGCATCTCACCAACGACGTCGGCCTGCACACGCTGCACATCGTGATGAAGCTGACCCACTGCAACGGCCAGCCGGTGGCCAAGCTGTCGGACAGCCCCGGCAAGATCCTGTGCGAGGACCAGACTTTCCTGGCCTACCTGCGGCAGGTGTTCAACGTCCCCTCGAACCATCCGACCTGATCGCGCGGATGGCGCGGCCCGGGGCGGGCGCTGCTGGCCATCACCGAGCCAGCCAAGCGCCTCGGGTGCCCGCTTCCGCTCATGTCCCCCGGGGCGGGCTGCGCCCACCCCTCCTCCTCTACTTCGCTCCAGCGGGCACCTGAGGCCCTTGGCTTGCGCGGCGCTCTGGCAGGCGCAGGCCGGCAGTGGGGCGGCGCATCCCGGCGGCCTGACCTCCCGCCGTCATCCGCAAGCGAAGGACGGCAACGGGCCAGTGCCGCCTTCGCGAAAGGTCCGAATTCAAGCGGCAACGCTGCCGCTGTGCTGCCGGTGCATGCGCCGGCGCGTCGCGCGCGCATACGGCACCCAGTCGTGGCGCGCCCAGCGGCGCCACATCAGCAGGCCGCGGATCCATTCGTCGGCGATGTAGGCCAGCCACACGCCGGGCAGGCCCCAGCCCAGGTGCAGGCCGAAGAACCAGCTGCCGCCGGCCAGCACGATCAGCATCGACGCGGCGCCGGCCATCACCGGATAACGCGCATCGCCAGCGGCCCGCAGCGCGTTGATCACCACCAGGTTGAAGGTGCGGCCCGGCTCGAGCGCGACCGTCAGCCACAGCAGCGTGGCGCCGGCGGCCAGGATGGCCGGGTCGTGCGTGAACATCGTCAGCAGCCACGGGCCGGCCAGCGCGCCGATCAGCGCGGCGCTGAAGCTCATCGCCAGGCCCCAGGCCATCGCGCGGCGCACCAGCTTGTGCGCGGCATGCAGGTGGCCGGCGCCGATCTGGTGGCCGATCACGATCTCGGCCGCCAGCCCGGTGGCCAGGCCGAACAGCAGCATGTTGTTGATCAGCTGCATCACGTAGGCCTGCGTGGCCAGCGCCTGGGCGCCCAGCTGCCCCGCCGTCGCGACGCTGACCATGAAGGCCGCGCGCCAGCCCATGTTCTCGGCCGCGGCCGGCAGGCCGATGTGCAGCACCGCGGCCAGCTCCCGCCGCGGCAGGCGCACCCAGTCGCGCGCTGCGGGTTTCAGCCCGAGCCGCGTGCGCCACAGCAGGATGTGCAGCGCCAGCCCCAGCAGGCGGCTCGCGGCCAGCGACAGCGCATAGCCCGGCAGGCCGAGCCAGCGCATGGCCGGCAGCACCAGCAGCAGGTGCGCCACCTGCATCACGACGATCACCGCCAGCGTGTCGCGGGTGCGCAGGTGCGCCCGCATCACGCTGGACATCGAGGCGTTGAAGGCGTCGAGCATCAGCGCCGGCGCCAGCGCCATCAGGAAGGGCAGCGCCAGCGGCATCACCTCGGCCGGCGTGTTCATCAGCCGCAGCAGCGGGCCGGCGCCGGCCAGCGCCAGCAGCGCCGTGGCGCCGCCGATCCAGGTGCTGGCGCCCAGCGTCGCCCGCGCCACCGCATCGGCGCGGTCGCGCCGGCCGCCGCCCAAGTTCTGCGTGACCACCACGCTGATGCCCGCGCCGATGGTGCGGAACAGCAGGAACAGCATCGCCGCCAGGTGGTTGGCCAGTGCGAAGGCGCCGCCGGCGGCGTCGGACAGCCGCGCGGCCAGCACGGTGCCGATCAGGCCGACGGCAATGCCCAGCAGCAGCTCGGCGAACATCGGCCAGGCCAGCGTCAGCAGGCGGGGAGGGGCAGCGGTCATCGGCGAGGCAAAGGCAGGGATGCTAGCGATGACAGCGTGCCGCCGCATCCAGCCCCGGGGTGGAGAAGGGTTGCCGTTTCGCGGCAAGATCGCGGCCTCCCCGCCCCCCACCTCCGGAAAGCCGACGATGAAATACCTGCACACGATGGTGCGCGTCACCGATCTCGAAGCCTCGCTGCGCTTCTACCGCGACGCGCTGGGCCTGGAAGTGATCTCGCAGAAGGAAGTGCCGCAAGGCCGCTACACGCTGGTGTTCCTGGCCGCACCGGGCGACCACGGCGCGCAGATCGAGCTCACCTTCAACTGGGACCCCGAGGCCTACACCGGTGGCCGCAACTTCGGCCACGTGGCCTACGCGGTCGACGACATCTACGCCACCTGCCAGCGCCTGGTGGACCATGGCGTGACGATCAGCCGCCCGCCGCGCGACGGCCGCATGGCCTTCGTGCGCTCGCCGGACAACATCTCGATCGAGCTGTTGCAGGCTGGCGGCGCGCGGCCTCCGGAGGAACCCTGGGTTTCGATGCCGAACGTCGGCGCTTGGTGATCGGCGCGCCACAATCGCGCACTTGTCTAGGAGAGCCACCCGATGTTGAAGATCCGCAAACTGGCCGGCATGCTGGCCGCAGCCGCGCTGCTGAGCGCGGCCACGTTGGCCCAGGCCGTCACGCTGCGCGTGGCCAATGTCGGCGATGCGGTGTCGATGGACCCGCATTCGCTGAACGAGTCGCTGCAGCTGAGCTTCACCGGCTCGTTCTACGAGGCGCTGGTCGGCCGCGGCAAGGACATGGGCATCGTCCCGCTGCTGGCCAAGAGCTGGCGCCGCACCAACCCCAACGTCTGGCGCTTCAGCCTGCGGCCGAACGTGAAGTTCCACGACGGCACGCCCTTCACCGCCGATGACGTGGTGTTCAGCTTCAAGCGCGCCTCGGGCGACGGCTCCGACCTGAAGGCCGCCATCTCCAGCATCAAGGAAGTGCGCAAGATCGACGAGCTCACCGTCGAGCTCGAGACCAGCGCGCCGAACCCGATCCTGCCCGAGGCGCTGACCACGGTGTACATCCTCAGCAAGAAGTGGTGCGAGGACAACAAGGCCGAGAAGCCGGTCGACCGCCGCAAGGGCATCGAGAACCTGGCCAGCTTCAAGGCCAATGGCACCGGCCCGTTCCGCCTGCGCGAGCGCCAGCCCGGCACGCGCACGGTGCTGTCGCGCAACCCGACCTACTGGGACAAGATCGAGAGCAACGTCGACGAGGTGGTGTTCACCCCGATCGGCAACGACGCCACCCGCGTCGCCGCGCTGCTGTCGGGCGAGATCGACCTGATGGAGCCGGTGCCCATCCAGGACGTCGACAAGCTCAAGAGCGGCGGCTTCGTCGTGCTGCAGGGCCCCGAGCTGCGCACCATCTTCCTCGGCATGGACCAGAAGCGCGACGAGCTGCTGTTCTCCAGCGTCAAGGGCAAGAACCCGTTCAAGGACAAGCGCGTGCGCCAGGCCTTCTACCAGGCCATCGACATCGAGGCGATCCGCTCGCGCGTGATGCGCAATGCCGCGCTGCCCACCGCGCTGATGGTCGGCCCCGGCGTGCGCGGCTTCGCGCAGGACATGAACAAGCGCCTGCCCTACGACACCGAAGCGGCGAAGAAGCTGCTGGCCGAGGCCGGCTACCCGCAGGGCTTCGAGGTGACGATGAACTGCCCGAACGACCGCTACGTCAACGACGGCCCGATCTGCCAGGCGGTGGCGGCCAGCCTGGCGCGCATCGGCGTCAAGATCAACCTGCAGGTCGAATCCAAGGCCACCTACTTCCCGAAGATCCTGCGCCGCGACACCAGCTTCTACCTGCTGGGCTGGACGCCCTCGACCACCGATTCGCACGATGCGCTGTACAACCTGATGGCCACGCCCACGCCGCAGGGCCAGGGCCAGTTCAACCTCGGCAGCTACAGCAACCCCAAGCTCGACGAGCTGACCGCGAAGATCCAGAGCGAGCTCGACGAAGGCAAGCGCAACGAGCTGATCCGCGAGGCCTTCAAGGTGCATGCGGACGACGTCGGCCACATCCCGCTGCACCAGCAGGCGCTGGCCTGGGGCATGACGAAGAAGGTGAAGGTCACACAACTGGCCGACAACCGCATGTTCTTCAAGTGGGTCACGCTCGACAAGTAAGCGTGTAGCCAAGGGAGCCGGCCATGGCGCTTCAGCAGCTGTCCGACGAGCAGATCCGCGAGTGGAGCCGCGAGCAGAAGGACCGCTGGTGGTTCGAGAACGTGTACCGCGGCGACATGCCGCAGCTCACGCTCCGATCCGGCGTTACCGGTTTCGTGCTCGGCGGCGTGCTGGCGGCCACCGCGCTGTACATCGGCGCGAAGACCGGCGTGGGCATCGGGGTCGGCCTGACCTCGGTGATCCTGGCCTTCGCGCTGTTCCGCGCGCTGAACAGCGCCGGCATCGCCTCCGACTTCACGATCCTCGAGAACAACTGCACCCAGTCGATCGCCACCGCGGCCGGCTACATGATCCAGCCGCTGATCTCCAGCCTCGGCGCCTACATGCTGGTCACCGGCGTGGTGGTGCCGTGGTGGCAGATGATGGTGTGGATCATCGTCATCGCGCTGATCGGCGTGCTGGTCGCGTTCCCGATGAAGCGTCGCTTCATCAACGACGAGCAGATGCCCTTCCCCGAGGGCCGCGCCAGCGGCGTGGTGCTCGATTCGCTGTACACCGGCGCCGCGGCGGCCGGCGTGTTCAAGGCGCGGCTGCTGGGCTGGACGGCCGCCGGCGCCGCGCTGTGGCAGGCGCTGGTCAGCGACGGCTGGATGAAGCTGATCCAGTTCAAGCTGCTGCGCCTGCACCAGTGGGCCGGCCTGAAGGAACCCTGGTCCATCCACGAGCGGCTGGACACCTACTACTACCAGACCGTCACCAAGGCCAGCGGCTGGATCCCCACCATCGGCGGTGTCGACATCCGCCAGCTCGGCCTGCGGCTGACACTGGACGCCGCGATGCTCGGCGTCGGCGGGCTGATGGGCATCGCGGTGGCCTCCAGCTGCCTGCTCGGCGCGGCGATCAATTTCATCGTGCTGGCGCCGATCATGATCAATGCCGGCGACATCGTGCAGCGCGTGGCCGCCGACGGCTCGCCGATCCCGATCTCGCGCGGCGAGATCGTCAACCAGTGGTCGCTGTGGTGGGGCGTGACGATGATGGTCGTCGGCTCGCTGGTCAGCCTGGCGGCCAAGCCCGAATTGTTCGCCGCGATGTTCAAGTCGCTCGGCGGGGCGGCCAGGCGCAAGCCGGCAAGCACGGGCGGCACCGACGTGCTCGCGCACATCGAGCTGCCGCTGATGGTGTCGTACGTCGGCGTGCCGGTGCTGGGGCTGCTCGGCGCCTGGATTGCGCATGCCTTCTTCGGCGTGCCGATCGGGCTGGCCGTGGTGTCGCTGCCGCTGATCATCGTGCTCACGGTGATCTGCGCCAACTCGATGGCCCTCACCTCATGGACGCCGACCGGCGCGCTGTCGAAGATCACCCAGTTCACGATGGGCGCGATCGACCGCGCCAATCCGGCGAGCAACCTGATACCCGCCGGCATGACGGCCGAGATCGCCGCCAATGCGTCGAACCTGCTGTCGGACATCAAGCCCGGCTACATGCTCGGCGGCAAGCCGCGCCACCAGGCGGTGGGCCATGTGATCGGCATCCTGTCGGGTGCGCTGTGCTGCGTGCCGCTGTACTTCCTGCTGTTCCTGCCGCCCGATGCGCAGGGCGTGCGCTCGGCATCGACGATCGTCTCCGACCAGTTCGCGATGCCCGCGGCGCTGCAGTGGAAGGGCGTGGCCGAGCTGATCGCCAAGGGCCTGAAAGGCCTGCCGGCCTCGGCCATCGTCTCGATGGTGGTGGCCGCGCTCAGCGCGCTGGCGATCGAGCTGGCGCGCGTGGCCACGCGCGGGCGCTTCCCGCTGTCCGCGGTGTCGATCGGCCTGGGCGTGGTGCTGCCGCCGGAGGCCACGTTCATGATGTGGGTCGGCGCCTTCGTGATCTGGCTCATGAGCTCGCGCAACAAGACGCCGGGCACGCGGGGTCACACTGTGTGGGTCGACGGCGCCGAGGCCATCTGCGCCGGGCTGATCTCCGGCGCGGCGCTGATGGGCATCGGCAACGCCATCCTGAACGTGTTGATGGAATAGCGGGCCGCCCGCACGGTGGCCTGGAGGAGCGTGCACCATGGTCACCCGAATGCTGTTGCCCGCCTGCGGGCTGGTGCTGGGCCTGCCGCTGGCGGCACTGGCGCAGGTCAGCGTCTACGACGGCGCGTCCAGCGTGCTGACGATCCCCTCGGTGTCGGTGGGCAGCGCCACCTTCACCAACGTCACGCTCAAGAACACCGGCAACTTCAGCTTCGCGCTGCAGGGCGCCGAGGCCCAGGTGCCGCCAGCGCCGGGCGTGGCCCGCTTCGACGCGGCGAGCGGCCTGGTGACGATTCCCGCGGTGAAGGTCGGCACCGACACCTACCTCGATGTCACGCTCGCCCACCAGGGCAACTACGTCTTCACGCTGCAGGGTGCCACGCCGCTGCCCGCGGCCACGCTGGCCGAGGTGACGGCGCTGCTGAAGTCCGCCGACGCGATCTATGCCACCCGCATGCCGGCCACCGGCGCCGAGCGGATGCAGTACGCCGACGCCTGCTACCTGCACGAGGGCCGATCGCGGGCCTGGTACCTGAACGACGTCGACAGCGACGTCGCGGCCTACCAGGCCCGCGACGCCTTCGCGGTCGGCCGCCAGAGCGGCAACCTGCAGGTGCTGGCACAGCGCCTAACGACCAATGCCGATGGCAGCGCGCGGCGCGAGATCGACGTGCAGTACGACATCGCCTACCCCGATGGCTCGGCCGACATCGCCGTGAACCAGACGCTGATCAGCGGCAGCTCCGCCGGCACGCCGTCCTGCAGCACGTCGCAGACCGGCAGCGCATTGCGTTTCCTGGGCAATCGCAAGCTGGTGCAGGTGTCGGCGCGCGGCCGCAACATCCGCGACGAGCGCTACAGCCTGGCCACCGGCGCGGCGCAGTCGCCGGCGGTGAACTACCGGCGCGAGGTGCGCTGGTTCATCGTCGATCCCGAGGGCCGCTCGACCTATGTCATCGTCAACGGCCCGGGCCCGACGGCCGTGGTCGGCGGCGTCAGCCAGCCCTTCTCGCTGAAATTCGTCTCGCCCTGGGTGATGCGCAGCGCGCCTGAGTTCGCCGGCAAGACCGGCAACTACCTGAACTGGCGCGACGACGATGCCTTCCGCTACTGCAATGTCAGCGGCAGCGGCGTGCCGGTGGCGGCGGTGGCCGACTGCACCGGTCAGGGCGCCGGCAGCGACAACTGGGGCCTGACCACCGCCACGCCGAACGCCGCGGCCGACAGCAGCCACCTCGCGCAAGGCTTCGTGGCCGGCGGCGTCTACGTGTTCTCGGTCTACGACGACGACGGCTGGAAGACCGTCAACGGCCATGTCGGCCGCACGCCGATCGCGGTCTACACCGCGACGCTGAACCGGTTGTCCTACAGCTTCGTCGAGATGGCCGGCAGCGGCACCAGCGCCGACAAGTTCCCGCGCCTGAAGTTCGCCGGCCTGAACAGCACGCAGGTGCGCAACAACGTGATGAGTGCCGCGCCGGTGCCGATGAACCTGAGCTGGACCGCGCTGGGCAGCCTGCTGGACAACCGCGCCTTCCGGCTCTACCAGCTGTGGGAGTTCTTCTCCGGCCCGAAGGCCGGCAATGCCAACGGCGTGTCGTTCCCGGCCTACCGCTACCTGCAGTTCCGCTACCCCGGCAGCACGGCCGCCGGCTTCAACGGCCTGGCCGTGACCGCGCGGCCCGCCGAACTGGGCGCCAAGACCTACAACGAGTTCAACCTGCAGTACCTGGACCGCAACGACAGCGAGATCCTGAGCCGCGTGTCCTTCTTCTGAAGGCGGCGGGTCAGCGCGGCACCCGCCCGGTGACCGGGTAGATCGGGTCGGTGTAGCCCGGCGTCGAGGCATGGCCCGGCGCGACTAGGCCGCTGACGAAGGCCTCGTCCTCGGGCGTCAAAGTGACGGTCCACGCGCCCAGGTAGTCCTGCCACTGCGCCGCGGTGCGCGGGCCGCCGATCACGCCATTGACAAGGCGGTTGTTCAGCACCCAGGCAATCGCCAGCTGGCTGGGCAGCAGGCCGCGTTGCTGCGCATAACGCGCGAAATGTTGGGACAGCGCCAGCGACTCGGCCCGGAACTCGGTCTGCATCAGCCGCTTGTCCGCGCGCGCCGCACGGCTGCCGGGTTCGGGCCGTGCCTCGGGCCGGTACTTGCCCGTCAGCACGCCGCGCGCCAGCGGGCTGTAGGCCACCACGCCCAGGCCGTAGTGCGCGCAGCAGGGCAGCAGTTCGGTCTCGATGCCGCGGCTCATCGCGTTGTACGGCGGCTGGCAGGCCACCGGCGGCGGCACGCCCATACGCTGCGCGGTCTCCACCAGCCGCGCCACGCGCCAGGCGCGGAAATTCGAGACGCCCCAGTACAGGATCTTGCCGGCATCGAGCAGCCGGCCGATGCCGTCCAGCGTCTCCTCCATCGGCGTCGATTCGTCGTCGCGGTGCAGGTAGTACAGGTCGATCCAGTCGGTGTGCAGGCGCCGCAGGCTGCGCTCGCAGGCCTCGCGCAACCAGCGGCGCGAGGTGCCGCGCTCGTTCGGGTCGTCGCTGGCGGGGTTCGCGACCTTGGTGGCCAGCACCCAGCGCGCACGTTGCGCGCCGATCAGCCGGCCGACGATGCGCTCCGATTCGCCGTTGGCATAGACGTCGGCGGTGTCGATCGCGTTGAGCCCGGCGTCGCGGGTGGCGGCCACGATGCGTGCCGCCTCGGCCTCGTCGGTCTGGTCACCGAACATCATCGTGCCCAGCCACAGCGGCGAGGCCTTCAGGCCGCTGCGGCCGAGGTTCGGGGTCAGGGGCAGGGGAGCAGCAGGGACATTCATGCACCCGATGCTAGGGCCTCGCGCGCCGGCAGCGTGTCTGCCGGTGACAGCAGCAGGCAGCGTGCCGCGCCTGCGTCGGCCTCGATCACCACCTGGTCGTGGGGCCTGAGGTCCAGGCTGTCGCCGGCATTCAGGAAGTGGTCATCCGGGTCGCCGAAGCGCGTCAGCCAGACACGGCCCTGCAGCACCCGCAATCCGCGGGTCGGCGTGGCAGGCAGTGCCATCACCTGGCCGGCATGCAGGTGGATCAGCTGGGGCAGGTCGGCGGGGGCGGGGCGGTCGGTGTTCATGGCGTCCATGCTCGGCCGCCAGGCGCCGGCGCACCAGCCACAGGTCTGTACCGGTTGGGGCGGCACAGATGGCCCGCACAGGCGATCTGTGTCGGCCGAGATTGCGCCGATCTGTGCTGGTCCGGCGCGTTGACTGACCCTCACAATCGTTCCGACTTGCCCCAAGGTGCCCGCCGTGAACAGCCCCGCCACCGACCCGCTGTACCTGCAACTGTCCGACCGCATCGCTGCCGCCATCCGCCGCGGCACGATCGCGCCGGGCGATCGGCTGCCCTCGGTGCGGCAGTGCGCGCGCGAGCAGTCGCTGTCGGTGTCCACCGTGCTGCAGGCCTACCACCACCTCGAAGACGCGCGGCTGATCGAGGCGCGGCCCAAGTCCGGCTATTTCGTCGCTGCCGCCGCGCGCCGGCTGGCCGAGCCGGAGCTGTCGGCGCCGCCGGCCGACTCGCAGCCGGTCGACGTCGCGACGCTGACCGAGCGGGTGATGCAGTCGGCCAGCGATCCGCAGATGGTGTCGCTGGGCGCGGCCTGCCCCGAGGCCGGGCTGTTCTCGGAAGACAAGCTGCGCCGCGCGTTGAGCCAGGCCACGCTGCGGCACCGCGCCCAGCTGTGCCAGTACCCGCAGGTGCCGGGCGAGGACGCGCTGCGCCGGGCCATCGCCCGACGCGCGCTGCCGCTGGGCTGCACGCTGGACCCGCGCGAGATCGTGCTGACCAACGGCTGCACCGAGGCGGTGGCGCTGTGCCTGCAGACGGTGACCAAGCCCGGCGACATCGTCGCGCTCGAATCACCCACCTCGTTCGGCTTCCTGCAGATCCTGGAAGCGCTGCACCTGCGGGCGCTGGAGATCCCGACGCATCCGCGCCATGGCCTGTCGGTCGAGGCGCTGGCCCTCGCGCTGCAGACGCAAGCCGTGCGCGCGCTGGTGGCGGTGCCCACCTTGTCGAATCCGCTGGGTGCGAGCATGCCGCTGGCCGAGCGCAAGCGCCTGGCGCAGCTGCTGGCCGAGCACCAGATCCCGATGATCGAGGACGCGATCTACAACGACCTGGCCGAACGCGACGAGCACCGCCGCACCGTGAAGTCCTTCGACACCGAGGGGCTGGTGATGCTGTGCAGCTCGTTCTCCAAGACGCTGGCGCCGGGGCTGCGCAGCGGCTGGGTCGAGGCCGGCCGCTTCGGCGCGCCGCTGCGCCGGCTGAAGGCCGCGCTGTCCGGCGGGCACACCAGCGTCACCGAGCTGGCCATGGCCGACCTGCTGCTGCAGCCCGGCTACGAGCCCGGGCTGCGCCGGCTGCGCCAGGCGGTGGCGCGGCGCGTCGAGGAAGCGCGCGGGCTGATCGCCGAAGCCTTCCCGCGCGGCACCCGCGTCACCAACCCGCCCGGCGGCATCATGCTGTGGGTCGAGCTGCCGGTGGAGATCGACTCGCTGGCCCTGTTCAGGGCCTGCCTGGACGAGCAGATCTGCATCGCGCCCGGCACGATGTTCAGCGCCACCGACCGCTACCGCCACTTCATCCGCCTGAGCGTGGGCCGCTGGACCGATGCCGAGCGCCGCGCCGTGCTGCGCATCGGCGAGATCGCGCAGGCGATGCAGCGTGCGGCCCTTCCTCTGGCCGCGTGAACCTGGCCCACCCCCGGAGCGCCTGCGGCGCTGCCCCCTCGAGGGGGCCACGCCAGCGGACCGGCGGAGCCGGATCCGCGGCGTGCGCTGGGATTGATCGTGACCTTCACCGTTGGATGACTGACCTGAAAGCCTGAGCGATGCCCGTCGAGACCTTCACCCCCGCCAGCCTGTTCCCGCCGATCGGGCCTTACAGCCACATTGCCAAGGCCGGGCCGTTCATCACGCTCTCGGGCACGCCGGGCGTCGATCCGGCCACCGGTGATTTCGCCGGGCCCGATGCCTACAGCCAGTCGCGCCAGATCGTGCGCAATTTCCGCGCGATGCTGGCCGAGGCCGGCGCGAGCCTCACCGATGCGATGCAGGTGACGGTGTACCTGAAGCGGGTGGAAGACTTTGCCGAGATGAACCGCGGCTTTGCCGATGAATTCGGCGGGCACAAGCCGGCACGCACGGTGATCGTCGTCGCCGACCTGCCGAAGCAGGGGGCGCTGATGACGATGGACCTAATGGCCTATGTGAGCGGGTAGCTGGCCCCCCCCGGAGCGCCTGCGGCGCCTCCCCCCAGGGGGCGACGCCGGCGGCCCGGCGGAGCCGGTTCCGCGGCGTCTGCTGGACTGGGGTTGCGCCTTGCGGAGCGCTCGACGAATCACACGCCGGCTTTTGCGAGCACCACCACCGAGACACCGCGCGCCGGCTGCAGCGCATCGGCGTTCTGGTACGAATGCGGCAGGTTGCCGGGGAAGGCCAGCACCTCGCCGGCGGTCAGCGCGTAGCGTTCGCCCGCCACGATCAGGTTCACGCGGCCGGTGAGGCAGCTGAAGAACTCGCGCGTGCCGGGCAGGTGCGGCGTGCCGCCCATCACCGCGCCGGGCTCGAAGTCCATCAGCTCCATCATCTCGTCGGGCACCGGCTCGGGCACCAGGTCGCGCACCTGAACGCCGCGGCCCTTGCTGCGCGCGGCCACCTCGTCGGCCGGCCAGTGGCGCACCAGCGCGCGCGGCGCGGCCAGCAGTTCGTCGATCGGCACGGCCAATGCGGCGGCCACCTTCACCAGCACCGCGAGCGACGGGTTGCCGGCGCCGGACTCGAGGTTCGCGATCGTCGAGCGCGGCACCGCCGCGCTGCGCGCCAGCTGCGCTTGCGTCTGCCCGCGCGCGTGGCGCAGGCTGGCCAGGTTGCGTGCCAGGTGCCCGGCAGTGCGGTCGGGCGGTGGGCTGAGGGCCATGCGGCGCATTGTTGTCCAACGCAGCGAGCATCGGCCAAGCGGCTGGACAGCGCGCTGGCGAGCCTGCGCCGCGCGGCCTACCTTCGCAGCACACCGATTCCGCGAAGGAAGATCATGACGACATCGAACCCGCACGCGCTGGCCTTCCACGGCCTGCGCGTGGCGCTCACCGGCGGCACCTCGGGACTGGGTCTGGCACTGCTGCGCGCCTTGCGACAGCGCGGCGCCGAGGTGGCCTTCGTCGCCCGCACTGCCGCGCAGGTGAGCCGCGTGGCCGCGGCGCATCCCGGCAGCCACGGCATCGTCGGCGACATCGCCGACAAGCGCCAGACCCATCCCATCGCGCTGCAGCTCACCGCCGCGCTCGGCGGCGTGGACCTGCTGATCCACAACGCCTCCAGCCTGGGGCCGGTGCCGCTGCGTCCTTTGGCCGATACCGAATGCGAGGACCTGGTGCTCGCGCTGGACACCAACCTGGTCGGCCCGTTCCGGCTGACGCGCGCGCTGCTGGGCGCGCTGGCCGCCAGTGCGCGCGAAGGCCGGCCCGCCGCGGTGCTGCACATCGGCAGCGATGCGGCCCTCACGCCCTATCCCGGCTGGGGAGCGTACGGCGCCAGCAAGGCCGCGGCGCGGCACCTGGCGGCCATCTGGGACCGCGAGCTGCAGCCTCAGGGCATCCGCGTGCTGGAACGCGATCCGGGCGACATGGACACGCCGCTGCATGCCGCGGCGCTGCCCGATGCCGATCCGGCGACCCTGCAGCCGCCGGCGCAGGCGGCCGAAGCCCTGCTGGCCTGGCTGGCCGAGGCCTGGCCCCTGCGCGGCGCGCGCCTCGCGACCCGCCTGGGAGGCGCCTGATGGACGCGGTCACCGCCGACACCCTGCTCACGCCGCTGGCACCGGCCACGCAGCCGGTGCAGCGTCCGGCCGATGCCCGGCTGCTGGTGGTCGACGACCGGGGCCGCATGCAGACCCACGCGCGCCGCACACTGCCCGAGCAGCTTTCGCCCGGCGACCTGCTGGTCGCCAACGATGCCGCCACGCTGCCGGCCAGCCTGCACGGTGTGCATGGCCGCTCCGGTCAGGCGATAGAGGTCCGGCTGGCTGGCCGCGCCACCTTGGCGGTCGACGCGGTGCGCGACTTCAGCGCCGTGCTGTTCGGCGCCGGCGACCACCGCACCCCGACCGAGCAGCGCCCGGCCCCGCCGCCGGTCCAGCCGGGCGACGTGCTGCTGCTGGGCCCGCTGGTCGCCCGCGTACGCCGCCTGCTCGGCCACCCGCGGCTGGTGGCGCTGCGCTTCGACGGCGTGCCCGACGCGATCTGGGCCGGCCTCGCGCGGCATGGCAAGCCGGTGCAGTACGCCTACCTGCAGCCGGCACTCGCGCTGTGGGACAGCTGGACGCGCATCGCGGCGCTGCCGGTGGCCTTCGAGCCGCCCTCGGCGGGCTTCATGCTCGACTGGGCGATGCTCGATGCACTGCGCGAGCGCGGCATCGGCTTCGCGACGCTCACGCATGCCGCGGGACTGTCGTCCACCGGCGATGCGCAGCTCGACGCCCGGTTGCCGCTGGACGAGCCCTACCGCCTGCCGCCGGCCACCGTGCAGGCGATAGCGCGCACACGCGCCGCGGGCGGCCGCATCGTCGCGTTGGGCACCACCGTGACGCGTGCGCTCGAGCATGCCGCGTCGCGCGGCACGCTGCGGCCGGGCGAAGGACTGGCCGACAACCGACTGTCGCGCGACACGCCGCTGCGCGTGCTCGATGGCCTGGTCAGCGGCACGCACGAGCCGGGCACCAGCCATCACCAGTTGCTCGAGGCATTCACCCATCCGCAAACACTGATACGCCTCGATACCCGCTTGCGCCGCGAGGGCTACCGCGGCCACGAGTACGGCGACTCGGTGCTGCTGTGGCGGCACGACCCCTCGCCATGAAGGGGCAATAACGCCGCCGCGGCGCGTGCCGGCGCTACATTGTTCCTCGCTGTACATCGCCAAGCGAAAGAGTGCCAATTGGGAGTCGCCGAATGCGTGCACGTCAGTGGGAATGTTGCAGCCAGGGGCGGTGGCGCCGCGAAGCGGCGCGCCAGCCCGCGCCGGCATGAATTCCGGCCACGCGCCCCCGGCGGCGCCTGCAGCGGCTGAAGCCTCGGCCGGGGCCTTGGCGGCCCCGTCGTCCGACCTGCTGGCGCGGGCCTTCCAGGCGGCACCGAACGGCTTCGTGATGGTCGACCGCGACGGCCGCATCGTCGCGGCCAATGCGGTGCTGGAAGCCATGTTCGGCCACGCCGAGGGCACGCTCAGCGGCCAGCCGCTCGAAGTGCTGCTGCCCGGCGCGCTGCGCGAGGCGCATGTCGGCCTGCGCACCACGTTCTTCGCGCATCCCGAGCCGCGCGCGATGGGCGCCGGCCGCGTGCTCTACGCGCGCCGGGCCGACGGGCATGAGTTCCCGGTCGAGATCGGGCTCAATCCGCTGTCCGGCCCGCAAGGGCCGCTGGTGCTGGCCTCGGTGGTGGACATCAGCGAGCGGCTGGCGCTCGAATGGGCCTTTCGCGGCCTGTTCGACGCCTCGCCGTACGGGCTGCTGATCGTCGACGACACCGGCCGCATCGTGATGGCCAACCGGGTGATCGCCGAATCGCTGGGCCACACCGCGGCGGCACTCTCCGGCCAGCCGCTGGAAATGCTGCTGCCCGAGCGCTACCGGGGCGCGCATGGCGCGCTGATGGCGAGTTATCACCGCACCGGCGAGGCGCGCATGATGGGGCGGGGACGCGACCTCACCGCGCTGCATGCCGACGGCACCGAGCTGCCGGTGGAGATCGGCCTGTCGCGCGTGCGCTGGCAACGCCAGACGATGACGCTGGCCGCGGTCAGCGACATCAGCGTCCGCAAGCGGCTCGAGCTCGAATTGCGGCAGGCCAATGCCAACCTGCAGGAATTCACCTACGTCGCCTCGCACGACCTGCGCTCGCCGCTGCGCGGCATCGCCGACCTGGTCGAATGGATCAATGCCGACCTGGGCGGAATAGAAGGCGGCGCGCCGGCCGAGGTGCGGCGCAACCTCGACCGCATCAGCCAGCGCATCGGCCGCATGGAGCGGCTGATCGACGACCTGCTGAGCTACGCGCGCGCCGGCCGCGCGGCCACCGAGTTCACGCAGGTCGACCTGGCCGCGCTGGTGCGCGGCATCCTCGAGATCCAGCCGGTGCCCGCCGGCTTCGAGGTCGAGCTGGCGCTGGACATCCCGCCGTTCCCGGCCACCCGCACCCCGCTGGAAACCGTGCTGCGCAACCTGCTGAGCAATGCCGTGAAGCACCACGACCGGCCGCACGGCCGTATCCAGGTGGTGGCGCGCCACGACGACAGTTACTGCGAAGTGAGCGTGATCGACGATGGTCCTGGTGTGCCCGAGACCGCGCGCGAGCGCATGTTCAAGCTGTTCCAGACCCTCACCGCGCGCGAGCGCGGCGGCTCCGGCATCGGCCTGGCGCTGACCAAGCGCCTGGTCGAGGTGCATGGCGGCCGCATCGAGGTCATCTCGCCGGTGGCCGATGGCCGTGGTACCGGCATGCGCTTCTGGTGGCCGCGTTTTCCCCGGAGGACCAGTGATGAAGCCTGACCCCGGATTGACCGTGCTGCTGGTCGAGGACGACGACGTCGCCGCCGAATCGGTGGTGCGCAGCCTCAACCGCATCGGCGCACCTTACCCGGTGGTGTGGGCCGAGGACGGCCTCGTCGCGCTGGCCGCCCTGCGGGGCGAGGATGCGCAGCGTCCGGTGCCGCGGCCCCGCGTGATCCTGCTCGACCTGAACATGCCCCGCATGAACGGCTTCGAGTTCCTGCAACAGCTGCGCAGCGATCCGCTGCTCAAGGACGACGTGGTGTTCGTGCTGACCACCTCGGACGCCGACAGCGACCGCACCCGCGCCTATCACGCGCACATCGCGGGCTACATGGTCAAGGCGGCCGTCGGCCCGCAGTTCTCGAAGCTCGCCCAGCTGCTGACCGACTTCGACAAGGCCGTGCGCCTGCCGTGAACAGCGCCGCCAGCCCCACCCCGATGAGCGCCCGCCTGCCGCTGCACCTGCTGGTCGTCGACGACGACGACGTCGACCGCGAGCGCGTGCTGCGCCTGCTGGTGGGCTCGCCGTATCAGGTGATCGCTCGACAGGCGGCTTCCGGCGCCGAAGCGCTGGAGGCCATCCGCGAGGAGCGCTTCGACTGCGTCGTGCTCGACCAGCACCTGGGCGACACCACCGGCGCCGAGCTCCTGCTGTACCTGCGGGACCAGACCCGCTTCGACGTGCCGGTGATCATGGTCACCGGCGCCGGCAACGAGAGCCTGGCCGTGCAGGCCCTGCACGACGGCGCGTCCGACTACCTGCCCAAGCCACAGCTCAGCCGGCAGAACCTGGTGCTGTCGATCGAGCGCAGCCTCGAGCGCCAGCAGCTCAAGCGCGAAGTGGCCTTGCTGCAGCAGCAGCTCGAACGCCGGGTCGACGAGCAGGCCGCGACCATCCGCCAGCGCGAGCGCGACCTGCACAACATCCTCGACAACGCGCCGGCGATGATCGGCTACTGGGACGCCGACCTGCGCCTGCGCCTGGGCAACAAGGCCTACCAGCAGCGCTTCGGCGTGCGGCCGGAGCAGATGCCGGGCGTGCCGATCGACCGGCTGCTCGACGAGGCGCAGCTGCGCGAGGCCCGTCCGTACATCGAGGCGGCGCTCGCGGGCTCTCCGCAGCGCTTCGAACGCGAGACCCCGGGCGGCGACGGTCGCCCCTCGCGCTGGACGCAGGTCGAGTACCGGCCGGACATCGACGAAACGGGCCGCGTGCTCGGCTTCTACGTGATGCTGATCGACATCACGCCGATCAAGACGGCGCAGGCCCGGGCCGAGGAACTGCTGCGACTGTCCGAGACGGTGATCTTCAACGCGCCGGTCGGCATCTCGGTCTACCAGGCCGACGGGCAGTGCGTGATCGCCAATGCTGCGGCCGCTCACATTGCGGGTTTGAGCCTGGCGCAGATGCGCGCCCGCAATGCCCGCGAGAGCACTGCATGGCAGCAGACCGGGCTGCTCACGCATGCCGACGCCACGTTGGAAGACGGCCTGCCGCGGCAGCTGGCGCTGGCCTGGCCGGCGCAGGACGGGCGCTCGGCTGTCCAGGTCGAGATCTCGCTGGCGCGGGTGGACCGCGGCGGCCGGCCGCACCTGCTGGTGATGGCGCGCGACATCACCGAGCAGCGCGCCGCGCTCGACGCGATGGCCGCCGCACGCGACGCTGCCGAAGGCGCCGCGCGCACCAAGAGCACGTTCCTGGCGAACATGAGCCACGAGATCCGCACGCCGATGAACGCGATCATCGGCCTGTCGCAGCTGGCGCGCGAGGAGGCCCTGGAAGAGCCCGCGCGCACCTACGTCGACAAGGTGCATGCCTCGGCCGTCGCGCTGATGGGCATCCTCGACGACGTGCTCGACTACTCCAAGATCGAGGCCGGCCAGCTGCATTTCGAGCGGCTGCCGCTGGATCTGCCCGAACTGCTGCGGCGCGTGGCCGGGCTGTTCATCGCGCGCATCGAACAGAAGGGCCTGCACTTCGAGATGACGATGGCGCCCGACCTCCCGCGCGCCCTGCTGGGCGACGCGCTGCGGCTGTCGCAGGTGCTCAACAACCTGGTCGGCAATGCGGTGAAGTTCACCGAGCGCGGTGGCATTGTGCTGTCCGCGCGCCTGGCCGGACCGCCGGCCGAGGGCAGTGCCCTGCTGCATTTCGAGGTGCGCGACAGCGGCATCGGCATCACGCCGGCCCAGCGGGCGACGCTGTTCGAGGCCTTCTCGCAAGGCGACAGCTCGATCACCCGCCGCTTCGGGGGCAGCGGCCTGGGCTTGTCGATCTGCAAGCGCCTGGTCGAGATGATGGGCGGCGACATCGGCGTCGAGAGCACGCCCGGCGCCGGCAGCCGATTCTGGTTCACCGCGCGCCTGCCACTGGGTGAGGTCGGTGCACCGGCGTTGCCGGCCGCGGCGCCGGCGCCGGACACGCTGCCAGCCGGCCTGAAGGTGCTGCTGGTTGAGGACAACGAGCTGAACCAGCTGGTGGCCTCGCAGTTCCTGCGCCGCCTGGGGGCCGAGGTTCAGCTGGTACCCGACGGTGCCCAGGCAGTCGAGGCCGTGCGCGCCGCGCGGCAGGCCGGCGGGCGCGGTTTCGACGTGGTGCTGATGGACCTGCACATGCCGGTGATGGACGGCCTGGAGGCCACCCGCCGCATCCATGCGCTGCCAGGCGGCGCGCGCCTGCCGGTGATCGGCATGACCGCCGCGGCGCTGCCAGAAGACCGCGCCCGCTGCTTCGCCGCCGGCATGGTGAGCCATGTGGCCAAGCCGGTGATGCCCGAGCGGCTGCTGCAGGCGCTGCGCGAGGCCTTGCAGCTGGCCGCAGACCCGCTGCCACAGGCGCCGCCGCCGGTCGTGGCCGCCACCGACGTGCTGGACCTCACGGGCCTGCGCCAGCGCCTGGCGGGCAACGAGCCCTTGGTCTGGCGCCTGATCGACCTGTTCGTGCAGCGCGACGCACAGGCCGCCGACGAACTGCGCGGGCTGGTCGTGCTGGGGGACCTGCAAGCCGCGCGCCTGCGCGCGCACGACCTGAAGGGCGGTGCCGCGACGCTGGGGCTGACGGCCCTGGCCCAGGCCGCCGGGGCGCTGGAAACCGCATTGCGCCGGGACACGCCGGACGAGGCCGAACTACCGGTGCTGCTGGCGGCGCTGGAGGCCGCCCTGGTCACGGCGCTGCAGGTGCTGGCCGCGCAGCGCAGCCAGCGCAAGGATCACTGACCGGTGACGCAGAAGAAGTTCAGCTTGTTGCCGTCCAGGTCGCGGAAGTACGCGGCGTAGAAGCCTTCGCCGCGCGGGCCGGACGGGCCTTCGTCGGTGCCGCCGAGTTCGAGCGCGCGGCGGTAGCCTTCGTCGACCTTGGCTTTGGTGTCGACGACGATCGCCACCATCGTGCCGTTGCCGGCGGTGGCCGGCTGCTTGTTGAAGGGCTGCATGATGCCCAGCGCCGGCTTGTCCATCGCCACGCCCCAGGCGTAGCCCCGGCCGAAATCCATGATGCGCTTGATGCCCAGCGGCGCGAGCAAGGCGTCGTAGAACGCCGCGGCGCGCGGCAGGTCGTTGGTGCCCAGCGTGACGTAGCCGATCATGATGAGGGTCTCCTCGTGGGGTGGGGGGATCGGCATTTCAGCATGCGCCGGGCAACAAACGAAACATGCCGTGGGCCAGCGCCGCAGCCGCCCTGAAACCGCACCTGGGCACAGTGGCTGGCTGAAGATCTCTCTGCCGACCCGGAAAGCCCCGTGCCGATGAAACGCCTTGCCCTCCCCGCCGCCGGCTGGTGCGCCCGCGCCGCACTGCTCGTCTCCACGCTGCTGCCCGGGGCCTGGGGGGGCGTGGCCCAGGGCCAGCCGCTGCCGCCGCTGTTCCCCATCCGCCAGGGCGAGCTGCATGGCCTGATCAACCTCGAAGGCCAGGTGGTGCTGCCGCCCGAGTACACCGAGCTGCGCCTGGGCGCGCCGTACATCATGCTGCGCAAGGGCTACCGCACCGCCTATGCCGATGGCGACGGCAAGCTGGTGATCGAGCCGCAGGAGGAGCTGAGCCAGCCCTTCGCCGACGGCCTGGTGCCGATGCGCGGCAAGGACGGCAGCGGCAAGCTGCGCTGGGGCTATGCCGACCCGAAGCGCCAGCTCGTCATCGCGCCGGCCTACGACGACGCGCAGCCCTTCGTCGACGGCCTGGCGGTGGTCGGCATCGCCGACGCCTGGGGCGCGGTGAAGTACGGCGCGATCGACCGCAGCGGCAAGCTGGTGGTGCCGGCCCAGCACGACAAGCTGCTGGCCCCGGGCGGCGGCCTGGTGCGCGCCGAGACGCGCCAGGGCCCCGACCGCACGCACCGCGTGTTCGATGCCAAGGGCCGCGACATCACGCCGCCGGGCATCGACTTCGTCGGCATCGCCAGCGACGGCATGGTGCGCGTCTGGGCCGGCCGCCAGCAGGGCTTCATGAGCGTCAGCGGCCAGCTGGTGGTGCCGCCGCGCTACGCCCAGGCCTCGGACTTCAAGGAAGGCCTGGCCCGCGTGTGGATCGAGGGCAAGTACGGCTACATCGACAAGACCGGCGCGCTGGTGATTCCGGCGAAGTACGAATCGGCCGAGGACCTGTCCGACGGGCTGGCGCTGGTCAAGGACAACGGCAAGCCGCTGTTCCTGGACAAGCACGGCAAGCTGGTGCTGGCGCCGGAGGCCGAGCGCGTGTGGCCGTTCACCCAGGGCCTGGCGGTGGTCAAGGTGGGCGGCAAGCATGGCTACATCGACAAGCAGGGCCGCATGGTGATCGAGCCGCAGTTCAGCTTCGCGCGACCGTTCAGCAGCGGCCTGGCCTTCGTCGGCGCGGGCCGCATGTCGGGCTACATCCGCCCGGACGGCCGGTTCGTCTGGAAGAGCGAGTCCTGACCCACCCCCGGAGCGCCTGCGGCGCTTCCCCCTCGAGGGGGCGACGCCGGCGGCCCGGCAGAGCCGGCTCCGCGGCGCCTGCTGGGCCGTCACTGTCGTGCGTTAGAGTGCCGCGGCCGAGCAGCGGCAGGAGGAGAGCGGCGTGAACCGCAAATGGATCATCGGCCTGGGCGTGCTGGCGCTCGCGGGCGTGGCGGCCGTGGCCACCGTGGCCTGGCAATGGAACCGCTTCGAGGGGCGCATCAACGCGCTGGGCGTCGACCTGCGCCAGCCGGCGGCGTACCTGTCGACGCCTTCTCTGTCGGCGCTGCCGCGCGACCTGGTCAAGGCGCCGGTGCTGCGCGAGCTGCTCACCGAGGACTTCGCGTTCTACTACGAGGAGCATGAAGACCGCCTCGGCCTGGCCGGCGCGCTGCGCCGCATCGCCTTCGAGCACGAGACCACGCTGGCCGACAGCCTGCTCGCGCTGGCGCTGGACGAGCCTTCGGAAGTGGCGCTGTGGACCGATGCCAAGGGCGCGCCGCGCCACTGGGCCCTGGCGATGACGCGCGGCACGCTGGCCAAGGCCTTGCAAGGCCTGGCCGCGGTGGCGGCCAAGGACAAGCAGCTGACGCTGATCGGCGAGATCAGGACCTCGCCGCTGAGCTTCTCGTCGCAGCCGGTGTATGCGCTGCAGCTGTCCTCGCGCCGAACGCTGGCGATCGCTTCGCGCGGCAACCGCGTGGTCGTGCTGTCCGACCCCGGCCTGCTGTTCGACGGCCAGCGCCAGCCCGATGCGCAGGCCGCGCAGGTGCTCGACAACCTGCTGTCGGGCGACAGCGGCGCGCAGGCGCTGTGGCGCCAGCACTTCGGCCTGGCCGGCACGCCCGGCCCGGCGCACACGCTGGTGGCGGGCGGCTCGATGCTGTCCTTCGGCTACCAGCACTTCTTCCCGTCGCTGCAGGCCTTGCGCGTCGAGGTGGCACCCGGCGGCAAGAGCCTGCGCAGCTTCGTGCGGCGCAGCGCCGGCGCGCCGGCCGGCAGCGCGCCCTGGCCCGCGCTGCCGGCGCAGGCCGCGGCCTGCGCGCTGCTGCCGGTCGATTGGGCCCGCACGAAGGCGGTGCTGGCCGACAGCGCCGCGGTGTCCATCACGCCAGCCTCCGGCGCCTCGGCCCCCGATGCCGCGGCGCTGGCGGCACAGCGCAGCGCATTGGCCGCGATGGCCGAGGCCTTCGACGGGCCCGCCGCCATCTGCTGGTACGAGCGCTCGCAGCTGCACACGCCGCTGCTGGTGGCGCATGCCAAGGGCGCCGTGCCGGCGCCGGCCGTGCTGGAGGCCTTCGCGAACTGGTGGCTGCCCGCCGCCGCCGAGACGGACGATGGCGCCGGCCCCGGCACGCGCGCGAAGATCGCCGCCCCGTACGGCGCGCTGCGCGAAGGCGAGGAGTCGGCCTACCAGACCCGCTTCGCCCGCGCTGGCGACTGGTGGTTGTTCTCGCCCGATGCCGAACTGGTCGACCAGGCCCAGGCCGCGATCGCGCGGCGCTACCCCAGCCTGGCCGAGACGCTGGGCGATCCCGCCACGCTGGCGCTGGCCGCGCCGGCCCCGATGGCCGAACTGCTCAAGCGCGAGGCGCTGGGCGTCATCCCGGTGCAGCAGGCCGGCTTCCGCCAGGCCGCCGAAACCCAGCTGCTGCCGCGGCTGGCCTCGTTCGGCAAGCTGCCGGCGGTGCGCGCGCTGCCGCAGGGTGCGGCCGATGCCCAGGGCTGGCAGGCGCTGGACTGGCAACCGCTGAAGGCGGCCGCGCGATGAGCGCTGGCGCCACCGCCACGCGCCGCCGGGCCCTGGGCCTGGCGGGCGCCGCGCTGGCAGCCATGGCCGCGCCTTTTGCGTGTCAGGCCGCGGTGGCCGCCGACGCCGTGCCGACGCTCGACCGCGAGCAGAGCCGGCGCTTCCGCGACTGGCTGCTGGTGCTGATCCATGCCCAGCTCGAGCAGGGCCCGACACCGCGCTGGACGCACCGCGACTGCGCCGGCCTGGTGCGCTTCGCGGTGGCCGAGGCGCTGCGCGAGCACGACCTGGGCTGGAAGCGCAGCATGGGCCTGCTCGGCCGCCGCCTGCCGCCGGAGCTGGACCCCGCGCAAACGCAGGCCCTGCGCCACGCCTGGCGCCGGGCCGACGGCACGCGCGCGGCCTTCGTCGGCGCGCTCGAGCTGGTGCAGGAGAACACGCGCTTCGTTGGCCGCAATCTCGCGCAGGCCGAGGCCGGCGACCTGCTGTTCTACGACTTCGGCGACGACCAGCACCTGATGGTTTGGATGGGCCCGTACATCGCGTACCACACCGGCCGCCGCGACCCCGGCGACACCGGCCTGCGCGCGCTGCGCCCGGCCCAGCTGATGGCCTGGCAGGACACGCGCTGGCGGCCGAGCACCGACAACCCGAACTTCGGCGGCTTGTACCGGCTGGCCTTTTTGGCGGGGTGATTGCGATGTCGGTTTGGTGGCCGCTCTTTTTATGTGCTATGCATGCCGAGGCCGGCGCGACAAAGACGCGGGCGAGCAGGCCGCAGCGCGCGACGCAGGCGGTCGGCCCTGCGGGCCGACTCCCCGTCCTGTCACGGCCCGGGGGGCGCGCGGTCTACTTTGCTCCGTCCGCTGCGCGGACTGCGCACGGATCCCGCGAGTCAGTTCACGAAGCGTGCCCTGCGGGCACGCCGCCCCCCGAACCGCGCCAGGCCGGCGCCCGCCACGCGCGCCGCAGCCTGCCCGCCCGCGCCTTTGCGAACCCGTGGTGCCCGGGCACGAGCCGCAGACCAAGCCGCTCGGGCGCTCCATCGCGTGCACGCCCAGCATCGTGCCCAGGCCTCCGAGATCCAGAGTCACCGATGACCCCCGTCCGCATGTTCACCCAAGCTCATCGTGCCTTGTTCACGGCCGCACTCGTCGCCGCCGCACTGCTCACCGCCCCGGCCGGCCACGCCGCCAAGCCGGCCGCGCCCGAAGAGCCGCCGCTGGCGAACTACCGCGAGCCTTTCGTCGGCGAGCCTTTCTTCCTGCTGACCGATGCGGCCTACGGCTCGGCCGACAAGCCGCGCGTGCGGCTGGAGGTCAATGCGCCGCAGCAGCTGAGCGATGTCGGCGGCATCGACGTGGTGGTCTACCGCATCCCCGATGCACTGGCCTTCCTGCAGAAGCAGCGCAACCTGCACCGCATCCAGGTCGAGGCGCAGCCGGCCGGCGAGGGCCTGGCCAACACGCTGACGCATGTGTGGGATAACTGGGTCGTCAAGGCCCGGCTGGCCTGGCAGAAGCTGTTCTCCAGCGACGCGCGGCGCGCCGTCACCGCGCAGGCGCCGGCGCTGAAGACGCCGAAGGAGTTGACGCAGCCCTCGCGCTTTGAAGAGCCGCGCCAGTTCCGCACGCTGCCGGGCCTGCCGGTGGTCGAGCGGCTGCGCTACCCGGTGCAGTTCGCCCAGCCGATCGCGCCGCCCAAGGACCTGAAGCTCGCCGGCAGCAGCAGCGAGTTCATCAAGCCCAGCGAGGGCAATGTCTACGTGCCGCTGGCGCCGCAGAAGCCGGGTCTGTACCTGGTCGAGGCCTCCGCCGGCCAGCACCGCGCGACCACGCTGCTGTTCGTCAGCGACACCGTGGCGCTGACCAAGGTCTCCGGCAACCAGATGCTGGTGTGGAGCGCCCAACGCGTGAATGGCGCGGCCGTGCCCGGGGCGAAGCTGGTGTGGACCGATGGCGTCGGCGTGCTCAAGAGCGGCACGACTGATGCGCAGGGCCTGGCGCGCCTGGACCATGCCGCGCCGGAGCAGACCTACGTGTTCGGCGTCGACCCCGCCGGCGGCGTGTTCATCTCGGAAAACTTCTACTACGACAGCGAGATCTACAACGCCAAGGTCTACGCCACCACCGACCGGCCGCTGTACCGGCCGGGCGATGCGGTGATGGTCAAGGTCACCGGCCGCGAGTTCAAGAGCGCGCGCGAATCGGCGCCGCTGCCCGATGGCGACATCGAGCTGCAGGCACTCGACCCCGCCGGCCAGGTGGTGGCCACGCAGACGCTGAAGTTCTCGGGCGCCAGCGGTGCCGACGGCCGCTTCCTGCTGCCCGACAACGCCGCCGCCGGCGGCTACGAGCTGCGGCTGGCCTACCGCGAGCAGGTCTACACCGCGGCCTTCCGCGTGGCCGACTACCAGAAGCCGCACTTCGAGATCCTGCTGCTGCCCGACAAGCCCGACTTCGCCACCGGCGACAAGGTCAGCGGCAAGCTGCAGCTGAACTACCCCGACGGCAAGCCGGTGGCCAACGCGCGCGTTTCCTTGAGCGCCCGCGTGCAGCAGCTGAGCATGGTCGATGGCGAGCTCGACTACAGCGGCGCCTTCGCCGCCAAGCTGGCGCAGGACGAGCTGGTGACCGACGGCAGCGGCGTGGCGGCCTTCTCGTTCCCCGAGGCCGCTCAACCCAGCCGCTATGTGCTGACCGCGCTGGCCACCGACGGCGCGGCCTACCGCGTGCGCGTCTCGCGCGAGCTGCTGGTCGAACGCGGCGCGGCCGCCTGGCGACTGCTGCCGCAGGCGCAGTTCTCGCGGCCCGGCGACAGCATGGGCTTCCGCTTCGTCGCCAGCCAGCGCAGCGCGGCCAGTACGGGTCTCGGCGCCAACGCCGCGCCGCAGCGACCGGTCAGCTGGGAATGGCTGCGGCTGGAAGACCGCAGCAAGGCCAGCGGCCCCCTCGCCGCCGGCGCCGACAGCGTGGCCATCGCGTTCAAGCAGCCGGGCTCGTACACCGTCACGCTGCGCGACGAGCAGCACCGCATCGTCGCGGCCACCAGCCACTGGGTCAGCGGCGACGGGCAGAAGGCACCGGCCGGCAGCATCGCGATCGTGTTCGACAGATCAGCCTACAAGGCCGGCGACACCGCGCAGGCGCTGGTGACCTTCCCTGAAGCGGTGGACCAGGCGCTGCTGACCTTGGAGCGCGACCAGGTCGAGGCCGCCACGCTGCTGGCCCAACCGGGCAACGGCTTCAGCGCGCAGCGGCTGAACCCGACGCAGTGGCAGGTCAGCCTCAAGGTGGCCGAGGCGATGAGCCCGAACATCACGCTCTCGGTCGCCTACGTGAAGAACGGCGACATGGTGTTTCAGAACCAGGGCCTGCGGGTCGCGCAGCCGCGCATCGCGTTGAGCTTCAAGCCCGAGCGCGAGGTGTATGCGCCGGGCGACACGGTGAACGTCGAGCTCACCACGCTGGTCGACGGCAAGCCGGCGCCGGCCGAGGTGGCGGTGGGCGTGGTCGACGAGATGATCTACGTGCTGCAGCCCGAGATTGCGCCGACCATCGACGAGTTCTTCTACCACCCGCGGCGCAACAACGTGCGCACCGCCGCGTCGCTGAGCTTCATCGGCTACGACCTGGCCATGCGCAAGCTCGGGCAGCTGCCGGCGCGGCGCCAGGTGAACGAGCGCGCTATCAAGGTATTGGAGCGGCCGCGGCGCGACAACATCGACACCGCCGCCTGGCTGCCGAGCCTGCGCACCGATGCCGCCGGCCGCGCGCGCTTCAGCTTCACGATGCCCGATTCGCTGACGCGCTGGCGCATCACCGGCCGCGCGATCGAGGCCGGCGGCCTGGTCGGCCAGCAGACCGCCTGGGTGCGCAGCGACAAGGCGTTCTACGCCAAGTGGACCAGCCCCGATTGGCAGCGCGTGGGCGACAAGGCGCAGGCCAGCGTCGCGCTGTTCAACCAGGGGCGCGAGGAGCGCAGCGTCGAATGGGCCGTCAGCGGCGCGGGGCTGAACCTGCGCGAGACGGTCAAGCTCAAGCCTGGCGCGAACTTCGTCAACCTGCCGCTCACGGCCGAGCAGGCCGGCACGCAGGAGCTGGCCCTCACGCTGCGCAGCGACGGCAAGGTGGTGGACAGCCTGCGCAGCCCGCTCAAGCGCCTGCCGCTGGCCTGGGCCGCGCCGCGCGAGCAGGTGCTGGACCTGAGCGCGGGCAGCACCGCGCTGAACCTGCCGGCGGATGCGCGCCGCGTGCGCGTGACGCTGGCCGCCGACCCCGCGGCCGCGGCCTTCAGCCGCTGGATCGACGAGCTGGCCGACTACCCCTACGGCTGCGTCGAGCAGACCGCCAGCCGGCTGCTGCCGCTGAGCCTGGCGCTGCAGTCGCTGTCCGGTGCCCAGCAGCCGCTGGCACCGCAGCTGACGCAGCGCGTGGCCACCGCGCGGCTGGCGCTGGCGCAGATGGCCGGCCCCGAGGCGCGCTTCGGCTGGTGGGGCCGCGGCATGGCGCCCGATGCGTTCCTGACGGCCTACGCCTACTACGCCGACTGGCGCGCGACGCAGGCGCTGCGCGCCACGCTGCCCGACACGCACTGGCAGCGCCTGCTCGATGTGTATGCGAAGGACGGCGTCAAGCTACCGCCGCTGCAGCGCGCGCTGGCGCTGCAGTGGATGCAGGAGATGGGGCTGCCGGTGGGCGGCATGCAGGGCGCGCTGCTCGACGAACTGCTCGCCGCACCGCCGGCCGACAGCGCCGCGCTGGCCGCCCGCCGCGGCAGCCTGGTGATGGTGCCGGCCGAGGAGTTCAATGCGCGCGACATCGCGCTGGTGCTCACCGCGTACAGCGCCGGTGCGCGAACCAGCGGCCCGCAGCGCGCCGAGGCCGACGCGGCCGCCCAGCGCCTGGCCGGCTCACCGTCACCCTTCGTGCAAAGCCTGCTGGTGCTGGCGCAGCGCGGCGGCCCCGAGCGCGCGAAGGCGCTGCTCACGCAGGTGCGCGGCGAGCAGCCGACCTTCGACCGCGCGCAGGCCCTGATCTGGCTGCACAAGGCGCTGGGCGCGCGGCCCGAGTTGCGCATCGAGCCCAACGCGCTGGCCGCGCCCTGGCTGGCCGGCCGCAGCAGCGGCGGCGACCCGGTGTGGAGCCTGCCGGACGGCGCGGCGCGGCCGACGACACTGGCGCTGGCGAACAACGCCAAGGCCGCGGTCGCCTGGGTCAGCTACGAGAGCAGCGAAGCACCGGCCGCCAATGCGCCGGCGCTGCCGGTTCGCATCGAGCGCACGCTGTTCCGCGTGGTGCCTCTGCCGAAGCCGAAGCCCGCCGCGGCGGCCAGCGCGGCCAAAGGGGCCTCCGCGCCGGACACGCCGGCAGCGCCGCCGGACGATGGCCGCCTGATCGTCAAGCTCGAGCCGGTGGCACCGGGCACGCCGCTGGACAGCAACGCGCTGTACCTCGACCAGCTGAGCATCCAAAGTGAGCGTCCCCTGCGCTGGGCCTTGCTCGAGGCCGCGCTGCCGCCGGGCGCCGCGGTCGAGGGCAGCACCTGGGGCCTGGACGTGGTCGGCGCCGAGGCCGGCAAGACCACGCCGCTGGAGCGCGCGACGCACCAGGCCACGCCGCAGGGCTACGCGGTGCCGCTGGAGCGCCTCGACGCCAACGGCAGCATGACCGTGCGGCACCTGGTGCGCTTCGCGCAGCGCGGCCAGTACAAGCTGCCGCCGGCGCGCGTGTACCGCATGTACGAGCCCGAGGCCAAGGGCACCGAAGCGGGCGGGCGCTGGGCCAGCATCGAGGTGAAATGAACCCCCCCCGGAGCGCCTTCGGCGCCTCCCCCCCGGGGGGGGCCGAGCCCGGACATCCAAGGTCCAGTGGACCTTGGATGCCTGGCGAGGAGCCGGGCCACCGTGCCCGGCGCGGCCTGCAAGGCACGCCAGCGGACCGGCGGAGCCGGCTCCGCGGCGTCTGCTTGGGGGGCGCGGCGCGCCTGCGGAGGCCGACATGACGGGCTCGGCGTGGCAGGGGTTGCGAGCGCTGGCGATTGCGGCCGTGCTGCTGGCTGCCGCGTTGCCGGCGCCGGCGGCCGATGCCGGTGCGCAGCTGGTCTGGCAGCCCGCCGGCACGCTGCAGGCGGTGCCGGTGTCGGCCGGCGCCGCGCGCACGCCGCTGGGCAGTGTGTGGAAGCTGTTCGTCTACAGCTACCTGGTGGCCGAAGGCGCCAGCGAGCCGCCGTACCGCTGCGTGGCCGGGCAGCGCCGCAGCGACGAGGAGTATTGCTGCGACCCCGGCGAATCGGTGGACCGCGACACCGCGCTGGCCCGCTCCTGCGGTCCGTACTTCGCGCCGCAGCGCCTGCAGTTGCAGCCCGCGGCCTGGCGCGCGTTCTGGCAGGCCCAGCCGGGCGCCGGGCCGGCACCGGACTGGCTGCTGGACTTGAGCGCGCTGCAACCGGCCACGGTGGTCGAGGTGCCGGCGCTGCTGCGCGCGCTGCGGCAGGTGCCGGCGCCCGCGCGCCAGGCCGCGCGCGAGGCGCTGCTGCCGAACACGCTGCGTGATGCCGGCGTGCTCACCGCGCTGGGCAGCGGCCCGCGCTTCAAGACCTGGTCGTGGACCGATGGCGGCGGCCGTCGCATCGGCGGCGCGGCCGGCTGGCTGGCCGACGGCACGCCGTTCTGGTTCGGCGCCTCCGGCACCAGCCGCACGGCGCTGCAGGCCCATGCCGGCTGGCTGGCGGCGCAATGGCAGCCGCAACGGCTGCTGACGCTGGCGCCGGACGCGGCCGGGCTGCAGGCGCAGCCCTGCGTCGATGTCAGTCTGTTTGCGCGTTATCCCATCGCCGCGCTGCGGCGCGACGATGGCCGACCGGTGGCCGAGGGTCCGCTGGCTGCCGGCCGCTACCGCGTGCAGTTCAGCAACGGCCAAGTGTTGCCGCTGCGCGGCGCGCCGGCGCTGCGGCTGCGCACGGTCGAAGGCCAGCCGCGGCTCGACGCCCGCCTGCCGCTGGAAGACTACGTCGCCCGCGTGATCGACCGTGAGGGCGATGCCCGCGAGGTCGAGGCCGCGAAGGCCCTGGCCATTGCCGCGCGCAGCTGGCTGCTGCAGAACACCGCCGAGCAGGGCGGCTGCCGCGCGGTCGACGACGACAGCCGTGCGCAGCGCGTCAGCCCGAACCCGCCGAGCAGCGCGGCGCAGGCCGCCGCCGCCTTCACCGCCGGCCTGGTGCTGCAGGGCGGCGCGCCGGTGCGCTACCACCTCGACCAGGCCGGCCCGGGCGTGATGGGCTGGCAGCAGGCCGTGGCCATGGGCCGCGCCGGCCAGGGCTTCGAGGCGATGCTGCGCCGCGCCTACCCCGGCGCGGTGCTCGCCGGCCCGCAGGGCAGCGCCGATTGCGTGGCGCTGCCCGAGGCCACGCACTGGCTGCAACAGCGCCAGGCGCGCTGGCGCGACCGGCTGCGCGCCGAGGCCGGCTACGAGGCCCCCGGCGCCGAGCTGCAGGTGTGCCAGCTGCAGCAGGGCGTGCCGCATGCCGACCAGCGCCGGCTGCGCATCCACCTGCGTGAATGGCTCAGCCGCGAAGGCCGCGTCACGCTGATCCACGAGTACCTGCACCTGGCCTTCCGCCACCATCCGCGCGGCCAGGACGAAGCGTTTGTCGAGCGCCTGGCGCAGGCGCTGGCCGATACCTGAAGACACCCATGAAGCCCATGCCGATTCACCACGTCTTTTGCGCGCTGGCACTGCTCGCAGCCGCACTCGCCGCCGCGCCGGTGCAGGCCCAGGTCCGGCTCGACACGCCGATGGGCGGCTGGCGCGCCGCGCCGACGCAGCAGCAGGACTTCCTGCAGGAAGTGCACTACCCGGCGGCCAGCGTGAACAGCCACCATCGCAGCGCCGCGGCGCTGATCCAGGGGCACATCGGCCAGGTGCCGAAGGGCGCTTCGAGCGACTCGCCGAAGGCCGCCGACGGCGGAGCGCGCCAGCCCGGCCGGCTGGTGGTCGACGGCATCGCGCTGCCGCTGGAGATCGGCGACGACGGCCGCTTCTCGCGGCCCTGGTCCTTCGGCGCCGGCGCGCACGGGTTGACGGTGCGCGCGCCCGGACCGCAGGGCGCCGCGAAGCGCGTGCAGTTCATCGAGGCCAATCGCGACCGCGGCGCGGTGAAGCTGCGCGTGGTGCTCAGCTGGGACAGCGACAGCACCGACCTCGACCTGCATGTGGTGTCGCCCGACGGCCAGCATGTGTTCTACGGCAACCGCGTGGCGCCGAACGGCGGCGCGCTGGATGTCGATGTCACCACCGGCTTCGGGCCGGAGATCTTCGCCATTCCCGCGCCACCGGCGGGCACCTGGCATGTCTACGTCAACTACTACGGCGCCGGCGAGCGGCGCGACGTGATCACGGTGGCGCAGGTGGCGATCATCGAGAACGAAGGCACCGGCGCCGAGAAGCAGCAGACCTTCCGCATCCCGATGCGCAAGCCCGGCGAGCTGACGCTGGTGCGCTCGTTCGTCACGCCATGAAGCGCAGCGCCCTCACCCTGATGGCCTTGCTGGCCGCGGCCGGCGCACCGGCGCAGGCGCAAACCGTCTCGCGCCCGGCCGGCGGCTGGACCGCCAGCGGCCTGGTCGACGATCCGCAGCGCGTCGAGTACGCCTACCCGGCCAACCTGATCGACCGCGGCGGCCAGCGCGGCCGCACGCTGATCGAGGGCCGGCTGAACCAGATCAAGAAGGCTGGTGCGCGCACGCCGACCCTGGTCGTCAACGGCAACGCGATGCCGCTCTACACCGGGGACGATGGGCGTTATGCGCGGCCCTATGCCTTCGGTGCCGGCAGCAACGGCGTCGAGGTGCGCGACAGCGACGGCCGCGTGCTGCAGCGGGTGCAGTTCTACGAGGCCAACAAGTTCAAGACCCAGGCCCGCGTGCGCGTGATCCTGGCCTGGGACGACCCGCAGGCCGAGCTCGACCTGCATGTCATCACGCCCGACGGCGGCCACGCCTTCTTCGCCAACCCGGTGCTGGCCAATGGCGGCGGGCTGGACGTGGATTCGGTCGACGGCGCCGGCCCCGAGATGTTCTCGATCACCGCGCCGCTGCCGGGGCCGTACCACGTGTACGTCAACTACTGGGGCAACTTCGGCCCCGGCGGCTACCACTTCGACGAGGCCACGCGCCAGCAGCCGGTGATCACCGCGCGCATCACGCTGGTGTTCGACGAGAACACCGGCGCCGAGCGGCGCGAGACCTTCGTGGTGCCGATGCGCAAGATCGGCGACCTGACGCTGGTGCGATCGTTCGTGCGCTGAACGCCGCGGCACGCGCCGCGCCGGCGGCGGATATCGATATGCAGCAATCGCAGTTCACGCCGCGGCCCGCGCTGCGTACGCTGACTGCCACTCGTCATAACAGGTCACCGGCGCATGACAATCGATCCCGTGGCAGCGGCGCATCCGCTGCCGATGGCGCCCCTGCACGCCCGCATCAAACAGAGTCTGCGCTCGCGCATCCTCGATGGCAGCTACGCCCCGCTGTCGCAGCTGCCCTCCGAGAGCGAGCTGGTCGCCGATTTCGGCGTCAGCCGCATCACCGTGCGCCAGGCGCTCGGTGACCTGCAGCGCGAGGGCCTGATCTATTCGCACCAGGGCAAAGGCCGCTTCGTAGCGCGGCCCAAGGCCTACCAGAACGTCAGCAGCCTGCAGGGCTTCGCCGAGTCGATGAACGCGCAGGGCCACGAGGTGCTCAACGACCTGCTGGGCCTGCACAGCCGGCCGGCCGATTCGCGCATCGCGCAGCGCTTGCGGCTGGCCGACGGCGATGCGGTGGTCGAGATCCGCCGCGTGCGCCTGCTCGACCGGCAGCCGGTGTCGCTGGAGATCACCTGGCTGCCCGAGCCGCTGGGCCGCCGGCTGGCCCAGGCCGACCTGGCCACGCGCGACATCTTCCTGATCCTCGAGAACGAATGCGCCCGCCCGCTCGGCCATGCCGAGCTGGCGATCGACGCGACGCTGGCTGATGCCGAGCTGGCCCGCGCGCTGCACATCGCGCCGGGCTCGCCGGTGATGCGCATCGAGCGCCTGACGCACGATATGAGCGGCCAGCCGATCGACTACGAACACCTGTACTTCCGCGCCGACACCTTCCAGTACCGGCTGCGCGTGGACCGCCACCGACCGAGGGCCGACTGATGCAGACCCACCACCACGAGTACGACGTCGTCGTGATCGGCGGCGGCACCGCCGGGCCGATGGCCGCGGTGAAGGCCAAGCAGGCCGACCCGAGCCTGCGCGTGCTGCTGCTGGAAAAGGCCAACGTGCGCCGCAGCGGCGCCATCTCGATGGGCATGGACGGGCTCAACAACGCGGTGATCCCCGGCCATGCCACGCCCGAGCAATACGTGCGCGAGATCACCATCGCCAACGACGGCATCGTCAACCAGAAGGCGGTGATGGCCTATGCGGCCAACAGCTTCGAGATGATCGAGGAGCTGGCGCGCTGGGGCGTCAAGTTCGAGCGCGACGAGACCGGCGACTACGCGGTCAAGAAGGTCCATCACATGGGCAACTATGTGCTGCCGATGCCCGAGGGCCACGACATCAAGAAGGTGCTGTACCGGCAGTTGAAGCGCACGCGCGTCGAGATCACCAACCGAGTGATCGCGACTCGGCTGCTGGTCGACGAACAGGCCGCCGGCGGCCCGCGCATCGCCGGCGTGATGGGCTTCGACTGCCGCACGGCCGACTTCCACGTCATCCGCGCGAAGGCGGTGGTGCTCAGCTGCGGCGCCGCCGGCCGGCTCGGCCTGCCGGCCTCGGGCTACCTGTTCGGCACCTACGAGAACCCGACCAATGCCGGCGACGGCTATGCGATGGCCTACCACGCAGGCGCCGAGCTCTCGGGCATCGAGTGCTTCCAGATCAACCCGCTGATCAAGGACTACAACGGCCCGGCCTGCGCCTACGTCACCGGCCCGTTCGGCGGCCACACCACCAACGCCCAGGGCCAGCGCTTCATCGAGTGCGACTACTGGAGCGGGCAGATGATGTGGGAGTTCTACCGCGAGCTGCAGGGTGGCAAGGGCCCGGTGTTCCTGAAGCTCGACCACCTGGCCGAGGAGACCATCCGCCAGATCGAGACCATCCTGCACACCAACGAGCGGCCCAGCCGCGGCCGCTTCCATGCCGGCCGCGGCACCGACTACCGCGAGCGCATGGTCGAGATGCACATCTCCGAGATCGGCCTGTGCAGCGGCCACTCGGCCTCGGGCGTGTGGGTCGACGAACACGCCCGCACCACGGTGGCCGGCCTGCATGCGGCCGGCGACATGGCCAGCGTGCCGCACAACTACATGCTCGGCGCCTTCGTCTACGGCCGGCTCGCCGGCGAGAGCTGCGCGCGCTACTGCCGCGAAGGCGCCGGCGCCGAGCACGGTTTCGCGCCGGTGGATCCAGCGCAACTGGCGCAGGAGCAGCAGCGCGTGTGGGCGCCGCTGCAGCGCGAAGAGGGCCTGCCGCCGAACCAGGTCGAATACAAGCTGCGCCGCATGGTCAACGACTACCTGCAGCCGCCGAAGGTGACGCGCAGGATGGAGATCGGGCTCGAGCGCTTCGAGGCCATCCGCGAGGACCTCGACCGGCTGAAGGCGCGCGACCCGCACGAGCTGATGCGTGCGCTGGAGGTGCATGCGATCCGCGACTGTGCCGAGATGGCCGCGCGCGCCTCGCTCTACCGCACCGAGAGCCGTTGGGGCCTGTACCACGCGCGGGTCGACTACCCCGAGCGCGACGATGCCCAGTGGTTCTGCCACGCGCAGCTGAAGAAGGACGCCCAGGGCCGCATGGCGAGCTTCAAGCGCCCGGTCGAGCCCTACATCGTGCCAATCGCCGAGCGCGACCGCGCGGCCTACCACCAGCTGCGCATCCCGGCCGCACCAGCGCCCGAGCCCTTGCCGGCCTGAGCCATGACAGAACAACCGAAGGAGACCCGCATGCTGATCGCCCCGACCGCGATGCACCCGGCCGAAGTGCCGGTGGTCGTCGATGCCGAGAAGTGCATCGCCGACAAGGGCTGCACCGCCTGCCTCGACGCCTGCCCGCTGGACGTGCTGGCCATCGACCTCAGCCGCGGCAGCGCCTACATGAAGTACGACGAATGCTGGTACTGCATGCCTTGCGAGAAGGACTGCCCCACCGGCGCGATCGAAGTCCGCATTCCCTACCTGCTGCGATAGACCCATGAACCTGCTCCCCACGCTCACCGCCCTGGCCCTGGGCCTGGCCACCACGCTCGCCGCGCCGGCGGCCGAGACCATCCGCGTCGCCATCGGCACGCAGGACACCACGATCAACTGCGCCACCGGCGGCCTGCTGATCCGCGAGCTGAAGCTGCTGGACAAGTACCTGCCGCGCGAGGGCAAGTACAAGGACGTCAAGTACGACATCCAGTGGAAGAACTTCACGTCCGGCGCGCCGCTGACCAACGAGATGGTGGCCGACAAGCTGGACATCGGCTCGATGGCCGACTTCCCCGGCGCCAACAACGGCACCGCGTTCCTGAAGGCCGGCAAGCAGAGCCTGTTCATCACCGTGCTGTCTGGCAGCACGCTGGGCAGCGGCAACGGCGTGGTGGTGCCGCGCGACTCGAAGATCACCTCGCTGGCCGAGCTGCGCGGGCGGACGATTTCGGTGCCCTTCGCATCCACCGCGCACGGCATGCTGCTGCGGGCCGTGGCGGCGCAGGGCTGGGACCCGCAGAAGGACGTCAACATCATCACGCAGGCGCCGGAAGTGGCCGGCCCGGCGCTGCAGGCCGGCAAGATCGAGGCGCATGCCGACTTCGTGCCGTTTGCCGAGCTGTTCGAGCACCGCGGCTTCGCGCGCAAGATCTACGACGGCTCGCAGGCCAGCACGCCCACGTACCACGGCTCGCTGGTGAATGCCGAGTACGCGAAGAAGTACCCCGAAGTGGTGACCGCCTTCCTGCGCGCGGCGATCGAGGCCGACCGGTTGATCGCCGCCGAGCCCGAGAAGTACAGCGAGCTGATCGAACAGGTCACCGGCATCGAGGCCGCGGTCAACTACCTGTACCACGGCCCGCTGGGCCTGCAGACGCGCGACCTGACCTGGAAGCCCGAGTACCGGCAGGCGCTGAAGACCTCGATCGAGACCTTGAAGCTGCTGGGCCGCGACACCACGCTGAATGCCGAGTCCTTCATCGACGACCAGTACATCCGCGGCGCGTTCAAGCAGGCCGGCCTGAACTACGACGCGCGCCTGGCCGACAAGTCCAAGCTGCCGCTGAAGGCCAACGACGCGATCAGCGGCAAGCCGATCACCGACTTCCAGCGCGTCGCCGGCCTGTGGGTGCAGGGCGAGCCCCGGGTGCGGCACTACGCCAGCATCGAAGGCGCGTTCGCCGACCTGCAGAAGCTGCAGGCCGGCGGCAAGACGCTGCGCGCGGTGTACGTGCACGACCTGATCCACCGCATCAAGCTGCTCGCGCCGACCAGCTGGTACGCGATCGACGGCCGAGGCCAGCTCAGCGCCTTCCTGCAGAAGGACGCGGCCAGCGCCTATGCCGCGGCCAACAAGGGCCGGCTGCTGGACTTTGCCGGTGCGCAGGCGGCCGTCAAGGCCGCACCCTGAGCGGGAGCCGGTGCGATGAAGCCCCGCCGCGCCGCGCTGCCGCTGCAGGTCGGCTCGATCGTCGCCTGCCTGCTGCTGTGGCACCTGGCCGCCACGCAGCGCTGGAACCTCGGGCTGGTCACCTTCGCCAACGTGCCGCCGCCGGCCGAGGCACTGGCCGCGGCCTGGGCGCTGCTGCAGTCGCCGAAGCTGTGGCCGCACCTGGCGAGCAGCCTGCTGCGCGTGGCCGCAGGCTTCGGCGCCGCGCTGCTGCTGGGCGTGGGCCTGGGGCTGGCCATCGGCCGCTGGCGCTGGGCCCGCGAGACGCTGCTGCCGCCGCTGGAAGTGCTGCGGCCGATTCCCGCGGTGGCCTGGATTCCGCTGGCGATCCTGATGTTCCCGTCGTCCGAAGGCAGCATGGTGTTCATCACCTTCGTCGGCGCGCTGTTCCCGATCCTGCTGAACACGGTGCATGGCGTCGAGGCGGTGGACCCGCGCCTGGTTGCCGCCGCACGCAGCCTCGGCACGCGCGGCTGGCGCCTGTTCACCGAGGTGATCGCGCCCGGCGCCGCCCCTTCGATCGTCACCGGCCTGTCGATCGGCATGGGCACCTGCTGGTTCTGCCTGGTCACCGCCGAGATGATCGCCGGCCAGTACGGCATCGGCTACTACACCTGGGAGTCGTACACGGTGCAGAAGTACCCCAACATCGTCGTCGGCATGCTGCTGATCGGCGCGCTCGGCATGGGCAGCAGCACGCTGATCCGCTGGGCCGGCCGGCGCCTGATGCCTTGGTACCGGCCGCAGGGCGCCAGCGCCTGAAAGACGCGTCATGACTGATTCCAACGGCCACGGCGGCCGCATCGAGATCGACCGCGTCGGCATCGCGCTGGGCGAAGGCGCGCAGCGCTTCGAGGTGCTGCACGAGGTCAGCCTCAGCGTTGCGCCGGGCGAGTTCATCTGCCTGCTCGGGCCCTCGGGTTGCGGCAAGTCCACGCTGCTGGGCGCGCTGGCGGGGCACCTGCGGCCTGCCCGCGGCAGCCTGCGGCTCGATGGCCGGCCGATCGACGGGCCCGACCCGCAGCGCGGCCTGGTGTTCCAGCAGCACACGCTCTTTCCGTGGAAGACCGTGCTCGACAACGTCGCCTACGGCCTGAAGATGCAGGGCCGGCCGCGCCGCGAGCGCGAGGCCGAGGCACGGCGCCTGCTGGAACTCGTCGGCCTCGGCGGCTTCGAGCGGCGCTACCCGCGCGAGCTGTCCGGCGGCATGCAGCAGCGGGTGGAGATCGCCCGCGTGCTGATCAACCAGCCGCGCGTGCTGCTGATGGACGAGCCCTTCGCCGCGCTCGATGCGCTGACGCGTGCGCGCATGCAGGAGCTGCTGCTGTCGCTGTGGGGCCGCATCCGCACCACGGTGGTCTTCGTCACGCATGACATCGACGAGGCGCTGTTCCTCGCCGACCGGGTGCTGATCCTCGGGCCGCGGCCGGGCCGCATCGTCGAGACGCTGGCGGTGGACTTCGCGCGGCCGCGCGATTCGACGCTGCTCACCGCGCCGGAATTCGTCGCGCTCAAGCGCCGCTGCCTGGCCTGGCTGCGCGATGACGCGGCGGGGCCGGCGCTGGAGCGCCTGTCGCCGCTGGGCGGCGTGTGCGACGGTCGCCCCCTGGACGACCACAGCACGCCGACCGACACCCCTGCCCTGACCGAAGCGCCCGCCTTGCGCGTGGCCTGATGCACGATGAGCCTCACCGATACCATCGCCGACCCCGACAGCGCCGCGCTGGCCGAACGCCTGCGCAGCCCCGATGCCGGCGTGCGCCGCGTCGCCGTGCTGGCCTTTGCCGACCTGCAGGATGCCGACTTGCTAGCGCCGATGGTGAGCGTGCTCGCCGGCGATGTCGACTCCTCGCTGCGTGCCGAGGCCGCCCGCGCACTGGCCGGCTGGCCGCAGGCCGAGGTGGTGGCCGCGCTGGCTGCTGCGTTGCGCGACCCGCATCCCGCCGTGCGCGAGGCCGCGGCCCAGGCCATCAGCGAGCTGAAGGACCCGGCGGCCGGCGCACAGCTGCTGCCGCAGGCGGCGGCCACCGACGACGACTTCGTGCGCGCCGCTGCGTTGCGTGGCCTGCGCGAGCTGCGCCTGCCCGCGGCGGCCGTGCCCGCGCGTGCCGCGCTGGCCGCGGCCGACCCGGCCGTGCGCCGCGAGGCGGTGGCGGTGCTGGGCTGGCTCAAGCACACACCGGCCTTGCCGTCGCTGGCGGCGCTGGCGGTCGACGATGCCGATGCCGAGGTGCGGCGCGCCGCCAGCGGCGCGCTCGGTCTGGCCGGGCCCGACAGCGCGCCCTCGGTGCTGGCGGCGCTGTGCCGTGCGCTGAAGGATCCGTTGTGGCCGGTGCGCGAAGAGGCCGCGACCACGCTGGCCAAGGTGGCCGGCAGCGCGCCCGAGCCGCGCGCCGCGCTGCGCCGCGCGATGGCCGACGACTACTGGCAGGTGCGGCTGCGCGCCGCGCGCTCGCTGGGTCGGCTGCGCGATGTGGCGGCGCTGCCGGTGCTGACCGAGGCACTGGCCCACCCGGCGGGCAATCTGCGCAAGGAAGCGGCGATCGCGCTCGGCGAGATCGGCGATGCGCGGGCCGCCGCGGCGCTGGACCTCGCGCAGGCCGACCCCGATCCCGAGGTGCGCAAGGCCGCGCGGCTGGCGCTGCAGCGGCTGGCGGCCGCTCCTGCGTCGGGCGCCGAATAAGCATCGGCGATTTGATTCGTTCTGCGTACGGTGCCCTGGGCCTACGCTGTTCACCGTCTATAGCCATCCGCGGCGCTGACGACAACGCCGCGGCGCCTTCAGGAGTCCCCATGTCCGCCGTGCTCGCCGAAACCCCCTTGCCCAGCGCGCTGCAGCAGGCGCGCGATGCGGCCGCCGCCACCGGCCTGCCCTATGCCGGCAGCGTGCCGCCGGCCGATGCCTGGGCGCTGCTGCAGGCCGGCGCCGTGGTGCTGGTGGACGTGCGCTCGGCCGAGGAGCGCAAGTTCGTCGGCCTGGTGCCGGGCAGCCTGCACGTGGCCTGGGCCACCGGCACCGCACTGACACGCAACCCGCGCTTCACCCGCGAGCTGGAAGCCAAGGTGGGCAAGCACACGCCGGTGCTGCTGCTGTGCCGCAGTGGCAAGCGCTCGGCGCTGGCCGCCGAGGCCGCCGCCAAGGCCGGCTTCACGCAGGTCTTCAATGTGGCCGAGGGCTTCGAAGGCGAGCTCGATGCCGGCCAGCACCGCGGCACGCAGGATGGCTGGCGCTTCCGCGGCCTGCCGTGGACCCAGGACTGACTGGCGGCGACCGCGCGATGAGTGACGCCACCGTTCCCGCCCTCGACCTGACCGCCGTCGTGCAGCAGCTGCGCGCCGCGCGCGACGACTGGCGCAGCGCCCAGCAGCGGCCCAAGGAGCCCGGCGGCCGCGAGCTGCCCTCGCGCGAGGCCGTGGCCGGCATCGTGCAGGGCCTGCGCGGCGCGCTGTTTCCCATGCGCCTGGGCCCGAGCGACCTGCGCCAGGAGCAGGAAGACTATTACGTCGGCCACACGCTGGACACCGCGCTGCAGGCCCTGCGTGGCCAGGTGCGGCTGGAGCTGCGCTACCTGGCACGGCACGGCGCGCCGGGCGATCCGGAGCTGGATGCCGAGGCCATCGTGCGGGCCTTCGCCGGCCAGCTGCCGGCCGTTCGCCGCGTGCTGGACAGCGATGTGCTGGCCGCCTTCCACGGCGACCCGGCCGCGCGCAGCGTGGACGAGGTCTTGATCTGTTATCCCGGCCTGCACGCGATGATCCTGCACCGCATCGCGCATGCGCTGTACGGCCTGGGCGTGCCGCTGCTGGCGCGGCTGGTGGCCGAGCAGGCGCATGGCGAGACCGGCATCGACATCCACCCGGGCGCCAGCATCGGCCCGGGCTTCTTCATCGACCATGGCACCGGCGTCGTGATCGGCGAGACCGCGCGCATCGGCCGCAACGTGCGGCTGTACCAGGCGGTGACGCTGGGCGCCAAGCGCTTCGAGACCGATGGCGACGGCCACCTGCAGAAGGGCGGGGCGCGCCATCCGATCGTCGAGGACGACGTGGTGATCTATGCCGGCGCGACGATCCTCGGCCGCGTCACGATCGGCCGCGGCTCGTCGATCGGCGGCAATGTCTGGCTCACCCGCAGCGTGCCGCCGGGCAGCCAGGTCACGCAGGCGCAGTCGCGCGAGAACGCGCTCGGCGGGGAAGGCCGCACCGACGGAGGATCGCATGTCCATGCCGCTCGCGCCTGAACAGCCGGCGCCCGAAGCGGACCCGCTGGGCCGGCGCTTCGGCCAGGTGGTGCGCCTGCTGCGCGAAGCGCGTGGCTGGTCGCAGGAGCGGCTGGCCGGCCGCGCCGACCTGAACCGCTCGTACATGGGCGAGATCGAGCGCGCCGATGCGATGCCCTCGCTGGCCACCGCCGCGAAGCTGGCGCTGGCGCTCGAGCTGCAGCTGTCCGAGTTGATCCAGCGCTGCGAAGCCGCCTGACCCCCACGCCACCGCCTATAGCCGGTTGATCGAGCCGCCGGCGCTCGGGACACTGGTGCTGCGTCGATTGCTGCATAAGCAAATTCAGTTTTTGATTCACAGGAACGCTCCATGTCCGACATCGCCTCGTCCCAACTCGCGCTCGGCGACAGCGCCGCGCGCCAGTTGGCCAACGCCACCAAGACCGCACCGACCCTCTCGACCATCAGCCCGCGCTGGCTGACGCACCTGCTGCAATGGCTGCCGGTGGAAGCCGGCATCTACCGCCTGAACAAGGTCAAGAACCCGCAGGACGTGCAGGTGCTGTGCGCCAAGCGCGACGAGAGCGAGCTGCCGACGACCTTCGTCGACTACGAAGAACAGCCGCGCGAGTACTTCCTCAATGCGGTGAGCACGGTGCTGGACGTGCACACCCGCGTCAGCGACCTCTACAGCAGCCCGCACGACCAGATCAAGGAACAGCTGCGCCTGACGATCGAGACGATCAAGGAGAAGCAGGAAAGCGAGCTGATCAACAACCCCGACTACGGCCTGCTGGCCAGCGTGCACCCGGACCAGATCGTCTACCCGCTTTCCGGCGCGCCGACGCCCGACGACCTCGACGAACTGCTGACCAAGGTCTGGAAGGAGCCGGCCTTCTTCCTGACGCATCCGCTGGTGATCGCGGCCTTCGGACGCGAATGCACGCGGCGCGGCGTGCCGCCGCCGACCGTCAGCCTGTTCGGCGCGCAGTTCCTCACCTGGCGCGGCCTGCCGCTGATCCCGAGCGACAAGGTGCCGGTGGCCG
>CAZXLI010000019.1:0-45455 GCA_964641795.1 uncultured Bordetella sp.
CGCGCCCCCAGGTCGAGAACCGCAGTGCAGTCAGCCCGCAGGGCTGACCGCCGGACTCGGCCCGCTGCGCCCGCAGACCAAGACGCTCGGGCGCGCCGATCTCTGCACGCAACAGCATCGCCAACGACTGCAACGGGCCGACTGCAGTCGGCCCGGAGCGCCCACGTTTCATGCGTCGCGGCTGGCGCGCATCGCAATGGATCACTGACATGTTGTTGAGTATTCAAGACCTGAAGGTCGCTTTCCGCATGGGCCAGCGCGGCGCGGTGACGCTGGCGCAGGCCGTCAAGGGCGTGAGCTTCGACATTCCCGAGAACAGCACGGTCGCGCTGGTCGGTGAATCGGGCTCCGGCAAGAGCGTCACCGCGATGAGCGTGCTGAACCTGCTGCCCGACAACGCGCAGCGCGAGGGCCGCATCCTGTACCACGGCAAGGATCTGCTGAAGGCCACGCTGCCCGAGCTGCAGGCGCTGCGCGGGCGCGAGATCGCCTGCGTGTTCCAGGACCCGATGAGCTCGCTGAACCCGGTGTTCACGGTCGGCCAGCAACTGGCCGAGCCGCTGATCAAGCACCTGGGGATGAGCGGCCGCCAGGCCATCGAGCGCGCCGAGGCGCTGATGGCCGAAGTGGGCATCCCCGAGCCGAAGCGGCGGCTGAAGGCCTACCCGCACGAGATGTCCGGCGGGCAGCAGCAGCGCGTGATGATTGCGATGGCGCTGGCCTGCGAGCCCAAGCTGCTGATCGCCGACGAGCCGACCACCGCGCTGGACGTGACCATCCAGCGCCAGATCCTCGAGCTGATCGCGAAGATGAAGGACAAGCACCGCATGAGCGTGCTGTTCATCAGCCACGACCTCGGTGTGGTGGGCGAGATTGCCGACCAGGTGGTGGTGATGCGGCACGGCATCGTGCGAGAGCAGGGTCCGGTGGCGCAGATCTTCAGCGCGCCGCGGGACGCCTACACCAAGGCGCTGCTGGCCTGCCGGCCCAGCCTGACCGAGACGCCTGCGCGGCTGACGGTGATCGACGATCACATCGCGCAGGCCGATGGCACGGCGCAGGCCAGCACGGCGGTGGCCAAGCCCAAGGACCCGAACGCGCCGGTGGTCTTGCAGGTCAAGAGCCTGGCCAAGAGCTTCTTCCTGAAGGAGGGGCTGTTCGGCAAGCGCGAGTTCCGCGCGGTGCGCGACGTCAACTTCGAGTTGAGGCGCGGCCACACGCTGGGCGTGGTGGGCGAATCGGGCTCGGGCAAGACGACGATGGGCCTGACCCTGCTGCGCCTGCACGAGCCCACCGCCGGCGAGGTGATCTTCGATGGCCGCAACCTGCTGACCTTGAGCGACGCGGAACGCCAGCTGATGCGCCGGCGCATCCAGATCGTGTTCCAGAACCCCTATGCCAGCCTGAACCCGCGCTTCACGATCGGCCAGACGCTGGTCGAGCCGATGACCATCCACGGCATCGGCGCCGGCCTTGCCGAGCGCGAGGCGCGTGCGCAGGCGCTGCTGGCCAAGGTGGGGCTGGATGCCAGCGCCTTCGGCAAGTACCCGCACGAGTTCTCCGGCGGCCAGCGCCAGCGCGTGGCGATCGCGCGCTGCCTGACGCTGGACCCCGAGGTGCTGGTGCTCGACGAAGCGGTCTCGGCGCTCGACGTCTCGGTGCAGGCGCAGGTGCTGAACCTGCTGCGCGACCTGCAGGACGAGCTCGGCCTGTCCTACGTCTTCATCAGCCACGACCTCGCGGTGGTGCGCTTCATCTCCGACGAGGTGATGGTGATGAAGGACGGCGAGGTGGTCGAGCAGGCCAGCGCCACCGAGATCCTGGCCGCGCCGAAGCAGGACTACACGCGCCGGCTGATGGGCGCGGTGCCGCGCGGCTGGCAGGGCGCGACGGCCTAACTGATATTTGACGCGGCCATCAGCCGCGGTCATTCGGCATTTGACGCGGCCATCAGCCGCGTCAGGGCCCGCTTCAGCTCCGCCTCGTGCACCGGCTTGGCGACGAAGTCGACCATGCCGGCGGCCAGTGCCTGGTCGCGCTCGCTCTCCAGCACCGCGGCCGACAGCGCAATCACCGGCAGGTGCTGCGTGCGCGCATCGGTGGCCAGCGCGCGCGCGGCGCCCAGGCCGTCGAGCACCGGCATGTGCAGGTCCATCAGCACCGCGTCGAGCTCGGCATGCATGTCGCGCGCGATCACCAGGGCCTCGGCGCCGTCCTGCGCTTCCACCGGCTCGACCCCCAGCGCGCGCAGCAGCGCGGTGATGATCAGCATGTTGACCTGGTTGTCCTCGACCACCAGCACCTTCATGCCATCAAGCGCCCTGGCCGGCGCGGGGGCGGGGGGCGGCAGTGCCGGCACGGTCTCGACGGCCTGCAGCGGCAGCCGCAGCCAGAAGCGGCTGCCCTGGCCCGGTGCGCTGTCGACGCCGACCTCGCCACCCATCAGCTGCGCCAGCTGGCGGCAGATCGACAGGCCCAGCCCGGTGCCGCCGAAGCGCCGGGTGGTCGAGCCGTCGGCCTGCTCGAAGGGCTGGAACAGGCGCTCGCGCGCCTCGGGCGCGATGCCGATGCCGCTGTCCGTCACGTCCACCCGCAGGTGTCCGGCGTCGGCCCGGCTAACGCGCAAAGTGATCTGCCCAGCCGGCGTGAATTTCAGCGCGTTGCTCAGGTAGTTCGACAGGATCTGGCGCAGCCGCACCGGGTCGCCCAGCACCTGGCGCGGCAGGCCGGGCTCGATTTCGCAGCGCATCGTGAGCCCGCGCTCGCGGCCCAGCGTGGCGAAGCTGCGGAAGCTGCTCTCCACCAGCGCCAGCAGGTCGAAGGGCAACTGTTCGAGCTGCAGGCGGCCGGCTTCGATCTTGCTCAGGTCCAGCACGTCGGAGACCAGCCCGGCCAGCCCCTCCGCCGATTCGACCAGGTGGCCCAGGTACTCGCGCCGCCGCGCGTCGTCCAGCGCCGGGTCCTGCAGCAGGCGCGCGAGCCCGAGCACGCCGTTCAGCGGCGTTCGGATCTCGTGGCTCATGCTGGCCAGGAAGGCGCTCTTCGCCTGGTTGGCCGCTTCGGCGGCAAAGCGTGCCTCGGCCAGCGCCTGCTCGCCCAGCCGGCGTTCGGTGATGTCCTCGGCGACCCAGATCGTGCCGGCCTCGCGCGGCCGCGCTGCGTCCACCGCTCGCGCCCGTATGCGCGCCACGATGCGGCTGCCGTCTGGCCAGGCGACGTGGCGCTCGATGTCCAGCGTCTGGCCGCTGCTCAGGGCCTCGTCGGCTTGCTCGATGAAGCGCTCGTCGCCCGTGGTGTCGGCGAACACGCGGCTGATCGGGGCGTCGTGCAGGCTGCCGGGGGGCAGGCCGAACATGCGCTCGAACTGCGGATTCACGCGCTCGAAGCGGTGCTCGCGCACCAGCGCGATGCCGACCGACGCGTTGTCGAGGATGGCCTCCGTCTGCGCCCGTTCGCGCTCAGTCTCGGTGATGTCGCGCGCGGTGATCACCGACACCGGCTCGCCGTCCCAGTCGAAGCTGCCCACATTGAGCAGCATGTCGCGGCGCTGGCCGTCGCGGGTCCAGACCGTCGAGCGCAGGTTGTGCACATGCTTGTTGGCGCCCAGTGCGTCGCGCAGCGCGCGGGGCGTGTCCTTGTCGCGCCACAGGCCGAGCTCGAGCGCGGTCTTGCCCAGTGCCTCGGCCTCGGTGTGGCCGGTGATGTGCGCAAAGCTGTCGTTGAGCAGCAGGATGCGCCCATCGCGCGTGCTGGCAACGGTGATCGCATCGGGCGACTCGCGGAACAGCCGTTCGAGCAGGGCTTTCGAACGCTTCAGCTCGGCCTGGGCCTGGACCTCCGCGCTGACGTTGCGGCTCACGCCCCACCAGCCCGTGGCGCGGCCCTGCGCGTCGCGCATCAGGTTGCCGCTGGCGCGCACCGTCAGCGGGGTGCCATCGGTCGCACGGTAGTGCACCAGCATCTCGCGGAACGGACGGTGCTCGCGCAGCGCGGCGCGCAGCTGTGGCCAGTCGCCGTCGTCCAGGATCACCGGCCCGCCCGGCTGGCCCAGGCGCAGGTACTCGGCCACGGTGCGGCCGGTGCGCTGCTCGAACGAGGGCGACAGCGCGGTCAACCGGCCCTGCAGGTCGAGCTCCCAGGTCCAGTCGGCACCCAGCGCCAGCAGCTGGGCGAGGCGGGACTCCTGCTCGAGCGCGCGGCCCAGCCCGCGGCCGATCAGGCGCGCCAGCAGCAGCGCGGTGAGCAGCCCGCCCATGCTGAGCAGGCCGTGCACCGCGACCCGATAGGGCAGTGGGGTCGAGGTGGCCAGCAGCGCCGCACCGCCGAGCTGGCCTTGCAGCTCGGCTGCGTACAGCGCGAAGGCGAGCCCGAAGTTCAGCACCGCCAGCAGCACCGCCGCGGCAGGTGCCAGCAGCATGCCGGCCAGCGCGATGAACATCGGCGAGCCGCCCAGCGCCAGCGAGTGCAGGCCCAGGCCCGAGGCCGCCGCATAGCCGTGCAGCCCGGTGATCCACAGCGCCAGCAGGCCGAAGCTGGCGCCGCGCGCGTGCCCGCGGCGCTGCAACAGCTGGGCCACGCCGGCGGCGAGCAGCAGCACGGCGCCGAAGAACGTGCGCTCGGCGGCGAACGGCAGGCCCGCCCGCGGGCCGCCCTGCAGCAAGCCGGTGACGAGCAGCACGGTCCCGAGCACCGCGCTGACGCCCACCAGCACGCGCACCGCCAGCGCGTCCAGCTCCTGTCGAGCCGCGGGCGGGCCAGCCGGTACCGGCGGGAGGGGCGCAAGCATTGGCGACGATCTTAGCGGCGGGTCGGCGGCGCCCGCCAGCCCGGCAAATCCCGGCAACCCTGGGTCGAACAGGGTTTTCGCACGGTCGTGCTAATCTGCGTGCCATGGAAACCCGGACAGAGCGCAGCGGCCTGACCCTCGCGGCCATTGTCGACACCGCCTTGCAGATGGCGGCGGCCGACGGGCTGGAGAGCCTGACGATTGGCGAGGTCGCCAAGCGCCTGGGGCTCTCGAAGAGCGGCGTGTTCTCGCGCGTCGGCTCGCGCGAGGCACTGCAGTGCGCGGTGGTCGACGAGTACGACCGGCGCTTCCTGCAGGACGTCTTCATGCCCGCGATGCGCGAGCCGCGCGGCCTGCCGCGGCTGAACGCGATCATGCGGCTGTGGCTGGCGCGTGCCCGCGAGGCCGAGCAGCGCATCGCCTGCATCTACTGCGCCGGCGCGTTCGAGTACGACGACCGGCCCGGTCCGGTGCGCGACCGGCTGCTCGACGGTGTGCTGCGCTGGCGCGCCGCGCTCAAGCGCACGGTGATCCAGGCCATCGACGCCGGCCACCTGCGCGCCGACCTCGACGCCGAGCAGCTGGTCTACGAGATGGACGCGCTGTTCACCGGCCTGATGCGCGACGCCCGCTTCCTGCAGGACGCGCGTGCCGCCGACCGCGCCTGGACCGCCTGGCAGCGCCTGCTGCTGGCCTCCGTACCGGCGCCCGCGCCGGCGGCTTCGATTTCCCGCCCACGCTGAGCGCCATGAACGCCCGACGTGCCTCCGTTGCCGGCCAATTTCGCACGATCGTGCGAATTGAAGTTCGTCAACCTTTCCGTCCGATGGAGAACACCATGAGCCTGATCCTCCTGAGCCTGTTGCTGTTGTTCGTGTTGCTGTGGCGTGTGCTGGGCGCCGCCTGGCGGCTGTGGTCGCTGCTGCCGCAGCGCAATGCCGACTTCGGCCTGGTCGAAGGCGACACCGGGGGGCGCCCGTGAGCGGCGGCGCACCCGCCGCGCTGACGGCCGCCGGCGCCACGGCACCGGCGGCGAACCCGGCCGCCGCCTTCTATGCCACGCCCGTCGCGCGCCTGCTGGCCGCTGCGTTGCGCACCGCCGACCGCTGGGCACCGGCGCTTGGCACCCGGCTGGCGCTGCGGCTGTTCTTCACGCCGCTGCCCTCGAAACGGCACGCCCGTGCGAAGCCGTTCCCCGGGGTGTGGCAGCCGCAGCGACGCCGCTTCGAGCAGGGCGAGCTCGTCACCTGGCACCGCCCCGATGCCGCGCCGGGCGCGCCCAGGGTGCTGCTGGTGCACGGCTGGGCGGGTGACGCGCAGCAGTGGCGCGCGCTGGGCGACAAGCTGGTGGCCGAGGGCCTCGACCCGGTGCTGCTGGACCTGCCCGCGCATGGCCGCAGCGACGGCCAGCGCAGTAGCCTGCCGCAATGGGTGCGGGCGCTGTTCGCCGTGAGTGCCAGCTTGGGCCCCTGGCATGCGGTGGTCGCGCATTCGCTGGGCGCGCTGGCCAGTGCGCATGCGGTGGCACGCGGACTGCCGGTGGGCCGGCTGGCGCTGGTGGCCACCTCGCCGCCGCCGCGCCAGTTCCTGCGCTGGTTCTCGGCCGTGCTGGGGCCGGGCGACGGGCTGGCGCAGCGGATGCAGGCACGCATCGAGCAACGCGAAGGCGTGCCGCTGCGCGAGTTCGAACCTGCCTGGCTGGGGCCGCGCCTGGCGCTGCCGACGCTGCTGCTGCACGACCGCGACGACCGCGTCGCACCGCTGGCGGGTGCCGAACGCCTGGCCGCCGCGCTGCCCGCGGCGCAGTTCGGCACCAGCAGCGGGCTGGGCCACCGGCGCATCCTGAGCGACGAGCCGACCCTGCTGCAACTGGCCCGCTTCGTCGCCGCCGCCTAACGTCCAAGCAAAGCGGCCCTGGCCCGGCGCGGCGCCGGGACGCGTCGTCGCTGCGCTAGACTGCTCCGCAAGCCCTTTGCAGCCGCGGGGCCGGGCGACGAAAGACCTGCGGGCCGGCCTGGGCGCTTGGGGGTGTGCCGGTGTCCCGGCGCGCGGCCTGATGACCGATGCCCTCCAGCCCCGCTTCCGCCCTTCCGCCCCGCGCCGACGCGTCGGTCACGCTGTCGCACGCCAGCCTGGCGCTGCGCTGGCTGCTGGCCAGCCTGCTGGTGATCGCCTCGGTGGTCAGTTTCCAGCCCTTCACGCCGGCCATGCCCGGCAGCGACCTCGACGGCTCGTGGTGCTTCGGGCTCGATGAAGCCGTCGCGCGCGGCCTGCGCTTCGGCACCGAGGTGGTGTTCACCTTCGGGCCCTACGCCTTCGTCTACAACAACGAGTTCAACCCGGCCACCGATGCATTGCGCCTGGGCGGCAGCCTGTCGCTGGCGCTGGCCAGCGGCCTGTGCCTGGCGTTGCTGCTGTGGTCCGCGCCGCGGCGCTGGGCGCTGGCGTGGTGGCTGGTGCTGGTGGTCGTGACCCTGGCGCGCGATGTGCAGTTCTTCCTGTACCCGCTGCTGGTCACGCTGCTGGTGTTCCGCTGCGTCCAGCGCGATGAGGCGGCGCGGCCGCCGCCGATGGCGCAGGGGCTGCTGGTACCCCTGATGGCGCTGTTCGGCCTGTTGCCGTTGATCAAGGGGACCGGCCTGCTGCTGGCGCTGGGCTGCGGCGCGCTGTGCCTGTGGCTGCTGGTGGCGGCCGGCCGCTGGCGCACCGCGTTGCTCGCACCGGTCGCCGCGCTGGGCGTGCAACTCGCCTGCTGGCGCCTGGCCGGGCAGCAGTGGACCGACCTGCCGGCCTACTACAGCGGCCTGCTGGCCACCTTTGGTGGCTACACCGACGCGATGTCGCTGCCCGGGCGCACGCACCACGTCGGCTGGTACCTGCTGGCAGCGCTGGCCATCGTGCTGGCAGCGGCGCGCGTGGCGGCGCCGCTGCAATTGCGGATGGCCTTGACGCTGGCCTTTGCGCTCTACCTGTTCGTTGCCTGGAAGGGCGGTTTCGTGCGCCACGACGCCCATGCGCTGATGGCCGGCAACGGCGTGCTCGCGGCCGCCCTGCTGCTGCCGACGCTGCAGCGCGGGGCCCGGCTGCTGCCGCCGCTGCTGCTGTCGCTGCTGGCCTGGTACCCGCTGGAACGCGATTTCGGCGACACGTTCAACCAGCCGCCCTGGGTGTCGGCGCTGGAGCTGCATGCCAAGGCCTGGCGGGGGCTGGCGCAGCGGGTGTCCGATCCACAGGCCTGGCCGCGCCGCTTCGAGGAGGCGGTCAGCGGCATCCGGCATCAGTTCCCGCTGCCGGCGCTCGCCGGCCGCAGCGATGTGTACGGCACGCTGCAGTCGGCCGTGCTGGCCGCCGGCCTGCCGTGGGCCCCGCGGCCGGTGATGCAGAGCTACCTGGCCTACCGGCCGGCACTGGCCGAGCGCAACCGGGCCCACCTGCTGGGACCCGCGGCGCCCGACAACGTGCTGTTCCAGGTCGATCCGATCGACGGGCGCCTGCCGGCGCTTGAAGACGGGCCGAGCTGGCCGCTGCTGTTCTCGCTCTACCGGCCGCAGGCGATGGCCGGGCCGTTCGCCGTGCTGAAGCGCCGCGCAGACCTGCCCGCCGCGCCCCAGCCGCTGCGCAGCGTCAGCAGCAGCCACCAGCTCGGCGAATCGGTCAGCCTGCCACCCGCCGAGGCGGGCACCTACACCTTCGTGCGGCTGGCGCTTCATCCGTCGCTCGCGGGCACCGTGCTGCAGCAGCTGTACAAGATCTCGCCGCTGATGATCGAGGTCGAGCTGGTCGACGGCCGGCGCCAGCGCTTCCGCCTGCCGGTGGGCTCGGCCGCGGCCGGCTTCGTGCTGTCGCCGTTGATCGAGAACACGCCCGAGTTCATGCTGATGCATGACCAGCCGGCCTGGCTGGCCGACAAGGCGGTGCGCTCGTTCAGCGTGCAGCGGCTGCGCGGTCCGGCCTGGCTGTGGCAAGGCGGCTACCGGATGGAGCTTTCCAGCTACCGCCGGCCCGAGCCGATCGGCGTCAGCCAGGGGATGATCGCCTTCGACCGGCCCGCCGCGCAGCTGGCGCCGGACCGGCCGGCCGAGGCCGGCGCCTGCAGCGGATCGATCGACCGCTTCAACGGCGGCCCCACGCCGGCGGCGGGCCAGGGCGCCACGCGCCTGAGCACGCAGCTGGCGCTCGAAGGCTGGCTCAGCGCCTCCGACCCCGCCGGCGAAGCCGCCGAGGACGTGCAGGTGACGCTGACCGATGCGCAGGGGCGCACGCTGCTCATTCCCGCGCGCCGCGTGCCGCGCCCCGATGTGGCGAGCTTTCTGCAGCGCCCGGCGCTGGCGCAGTCGGGTTTCAGCATCCATGCCGATGTGATGTCGCTGCGCGGCGCCTACCGGGTCGGGTTGATGCGGCGGCAAGGCACCCAGTGGCTGCGCTGTCCCGCCTTCGACCTGCCAGTGCTGATCGAACGCCCGGCCTGAAGGCTGCGTGAGGCTCGCGCTTCGCGCCTCGGCACAAACGCGCACCTTGCGCCCTGGGTGGCGTTCGTACACTGCACGGCATGCTTTCCGGCTTGCTGCGCTGTTGCTCATGAAGTCAGTCGTGGCCCTCGGTGCCGCCGGCATGCGCATGCTCTGCGGTGCGGCACTGATCCTGCCCCTGCTGCTGCCGCTGCCGGCATTGGCGGCCAACGGCATGGCCCCCGCGGCGTCGGCGGCCAGCGCGGCGGCCGACAGCGGCCCGGCCGAACGGCTCGCAGCCCTCGAATTCCAGGCCCGGGCCCAGCCCAAGCCGGCCTTGGCGCAGCTGGGCCAGCTGTTGGCCACATTGCCCGAGCGGGACCCGCTGCGCGTGAGGGTGCTGGCGGTGCGCGGCACGCTGCAGGCGCACCAGGACGATGCCGAAGCGGTGGACCTGACGCTGCGCGAGCTCGAGGCGCTGGTGCCGGCGCTGCCGCTGGCCCAGCCGGCGGCCGGGCTGGTGCGTGCCGAACTGGCGGCGCGCCGCGGACCGGCACGGCGCGTCGAGCGCCTGGCCAGCGAGGCACTGGCCCAGTTGCCGGCAGACGCGCCGGCCGCGCTGCGGCTGCGCCTGTTGCGCGCGCTGGCACGGGCCAAGGAGCTCGCCGGCGCGCTCGACGACGCCGTGCGCCTGCGCCAGCAGCAGATCAAGCTGACGGACCAGTACGGCCCGGGCTGGCGCCGTGCCGAGGCGCGCAACGACCTGGCCGACGCGCTGCTGACCGCCAAGCAGACGGCGCAGGCCTCCGCCCTCAACGCCGAGGCCATCGCGATGGCCCGTGCCGAGGGCGACCTGGTCGGCGAGGCGCGGGCGCTGACGACGCAGTCGTTCATCGAGGCCGAGCTCGGCGACAACGCTGCCGTGCTGCGCACGATGACGCAGGTGATCGATCTGACGCGGCGAGCCGGAGCGCGCGGCGAGGAGGTGCTGGCGCTGGCCAACCTGGCCGACTACTACCTGCGGACCGGCGAGTTCTCCACCGCGCTGAAGCTCTCGCGCGAAGCGCTGCCGCTGACCCGTGAGCTGGCCGATCCGGTGAGCGAGTCGGTGGCGCTGGCGAACATCGGCCTGGCGCTGATCTCGCTGCACCAGCGCGACGAGGGCCTGAAGTTCGTGCGCCAGTCGATGGCCATCGACGAGCGCAACGGCGCGTTGACCGATCTCGTCACCCTGCAGGAGGAACTGGCCGGCTACCTCGAACGCGCCGGCTACCTGAAGGACGCGGTGGAGGTCTACCGCCAGCAGCGCAAGCTCAGCGACGAGGTGTTCCGGCGCGACCAGCAGCAGGCCGTGCTCGAGCTGCAGGAAGGCTTCGACAGCGAACGGCGTCAGCGCGAGCTGGCGCTGCTGCAGATCGACAACCAGCTGAAGCAAGCCCAGCTGCTGACCAGCGAGTTGCAGCAGCGCGTGTGGCTCGCAGCGCTGGCGGTCGGTGCGCTGCTGCTGACGCTGGTGGTGGTGCTGCTGCTGCGCCTGCGCCAGGCCGGCCGCGAGCTCTCCGCCGGCAACCAGCTGCTGCGCACGCAAAGTGAGCGTGACCCGCTGACGCAGCTGGCCAACCGGCGCTACCTGCAGCGCGTGATGAACAGCGCCGCCAACGCCGGCACCGGCGCGGCCTTCGAAGGCGCGCTGCTGCTGATCGACCTGGACCATTTCAAGCTCATCAACGACCGCCACGGCCACGCCGCGGGCGACGCCGTGCTGGTGGAAGTGGCGCGCCGCCTGCGCGCAACGCTGCGCGACGAGGACATCGTCGTGCGCTGGGGTGGCGAGGAGTTCCTGGTGGTCGCCCATGCGTTGACGCAGGACCAGCTGCAATCGCTGGCGCAGCGCCTGCTCACCGCGATCGGCGGCACCCCGGTGCAGTTGCCCGAGAGCGTGGTGCCGGTCACCGCCTCGATCGGTTATGCCGCGTTCCCGATCGAGCCGACGCGCCTGCCCGTCGGTTGGGAGCAGGCGCTGGACCTGGTGGACACCGCGCTGTACCTGGCCAAGGCGCATGGCCGCAACCTGGCCTATGGCGTGCGGCTGGTGCATGCCCAGGACGAGACCGAGCTGGTGCAGATCAGCCGCGGCCTCGAAGCCGCGTGGAGTGCCGGCCGCGTCAAGCTCACGCCGCTGCGCGGCCCGGTGCTGGAGCCGGTGCTGGACGCGCCGGGGACCGAGCCATGAGCCGCGCCGCCTTGCGTGGCCTACTGCTGGCGTTGCGCCTGGCCTGCGGGCTGGCCTTGGCGATGGGTTTGGCCGGCCCGGCCCACGCCGCGCCGGCCGACCCCGATGCCGACTACGACGCCCTGGTGCGCGAGGGCGAGGACCACCTCGAAGCGGTGATGCGCCAGCTCGACGCGATGCCGCCCGGCCCAAGCCCCGAGGCGCAACGCCTGTGGGCCATGGCCCGGGCGGAGATCGGTGCCCGCGGCGGGGATGCGGCCTGGTCTGCCGGCACGCAGACGCAGGCCGTGCGCGCGGCGCGCGTGCTGAGTGCCGGCCTGGCGGACGCCGACGAGGCCTACCTGACGGCCCTGCGCGCCGAGCGCGACGACGGCGCGGGCATCGTCGCCGGCGCGCGGAAGGCGCTGGCCGGCTACGAGGCCTGGTGCAAGGCGCAGCCGGCCCCCGCCGTCGCGGCGTCCGAGCCGACCGGCACGGGCGCGTCCGACCGCCCCCCGTGCGAATACCGCCGTCGCTGGCGCCTGCTGCAGCTGCTGGCCAGCCAGGCGCGGCGCCAGCACGCCACCGCCGCTGCGCGCGCGCACGGCCAGGCCGCGCTGGCGCTCAGCACCGAGGCCGACGATGCCTGGCGCCAGGCCTGGAGCGAAAGCGAGCTGGCGTTGATTGCCAATGCCGAGCACGACGAAGTGCGGGCGCAGCAGCACCTGGCGCGCGGGCGCCAGCTGGCCGAGCGGCACGAGGACGTCTGGCTCGCCGCGCGGCTGCTGTTCACCGAGGCGACGCTGGCCAGCGACCGCGGCGACAGCCATGCCGCGCAGCTGGCCCTGCAGCGCGCGCTGGCGCTGGCCCGCCAGGCGCATGCGCCGCGGCTCGAGGCGCAGGCGCTGCTGAACCTGAGCGATCGCGCCGTGCGCATCGGCCACGCGGCCGAAGCCCTGGCACTGGCGCAGCAGGGGCTGGCGATCGTCCGGCCGCTGAAGCTGACGCGGCTGGAGCGCATCCTGCAGAGCAACGCGGTGCTGGCCCGCGTCGCGCTCGGTCGCGAGGCCGAAGCGCGGCAGGATTTCGAGGCGCTGCAGACGGCCTGGGCCGCCGAGGGCATCACCGGCATGCAGGTCAGCATGCTGCGCGAGTACAGCGACGCGCTGGCCGCTGCCGGCGACCTGAAGGCGGCGCTCGAGATCCACCACCGCGAGCGCAAGCTCTCGCAGGAGTTGATGCAGGCCAACCGCGACGCCGCGCTGGCCGAGCTGCGAACGCGTTACGACCGCGAGGCCCAGCAGCGGCATATCGTGCAATTGGAGCGGGACAACGCGCTGAAGAGCGCCGAGCTGGCCAACCAGGGCCTGCAGCGCAAGCTGTGGGCCCTGGGGGCCGGCGTGCTGCTGCTGGTGACCAGCCTGATGCTGCTGCTGCTGCGCCGCGTGCGGCAGACCAACCGCCGCCTCGAGCGCAGCCGGGCGCGGTTGCGCGTGCAGAGCGAGCGCGACCCACTCACCGGGCTGGCCAACCGACGCCACTTCCAGTCGGTGCTGCAGGGCGCGGTCGCGACGGCAGCGGAAGGGACGGCCGCCGGCGGTTTCGTCGGTGCGCTGCTGATGATCGACATCGACCACTTCAAGCACATCAACGACGACCATGGCCACGCTGCGGGCGATGCGGTGCTGGTGGAAGTGGCCCGGCGCATCGCCGCGGCGGTGCGCGGCAAGGACACCGTGGCACGCTGGGGCGGCGAGGAGTTCCTGGTCTTCGCGCCCGGCCTGCAGCGGAACGACGCCGAAGCGCTGGCGCAGCGCCTGCTGCAGGCGGTGGCCGGCGCGCCGGTGGCGCTGCCCGGCGGCACGCCGCTGCGGGTGGCGGCCTCGATCGGTCATGCCGTCTTCCCGCTGCCGCCGCACCGCGTGGCCTTGAGTCCCGAACAGGCGCTGAACCTGGTGGACATGGCCCTCTACACAGCCAAGAGCCAGGGTCGCAACCGGGCCGTGGGCATCGTGCGGGCCGAGGCAGCCGACGCCGCCGGCCTGCGTGCGCTCGAGAGCGATTTCGAGCGTGCCTGGCGCGAAGGCCGTGTCGTGCTGCGCATCGACCCCGGACCATGATTTCGTCCCCCCCGGAGCGCCTGCGGCGCTGCCCCCCAGGGGGCGCCGCCGACGGCCCGGCGGAGCCGGTTCCGCGGCGGCCGCTTGGGGGGTCTGCGAAGATCACGTCGACAAGGAGACATCGCGATGAGCATGAACCTCAAGACCCGCCGTGGCCACCTGGCCAGGCTGCTGGCCATCGGCCTGGCCGCGCCGCTGCTGGCGCAGGCCCAGTCGGCCTGGCCGGCCAAGCCGGTGCGCATCGTGGTGCCGTTTGCGGCCGGCGGCACCACCGACCTGCTGGCGCGGGCGCTGGCACCCGAGCTGCAGAAGGCCTTCGGCCAGCCCTTCCTCGTCGACAACAAGCCCGGCAGCGGCGGCAACACCGGCGCGGCCGAGGTTGCCAAGGCGGCGCCCGATGGCTACACGCTGCTGATGGGCACCGTGGGCACGCATGCGATCAATGCCGCGCTGTACCCGAAGATGCCCTTCGACCACGTCAAGGACTTCGCGCCGATCAGCCTGGTGGCCGGCGTGCCGAACGTGCTGGTGGTGAATCCGGCGTTCGCGCAGAAGTACCACATCAACACCGTCGAGGACCTGGCCAAGGTGGCCCGCAGCAACCCGGGCAAGTTCAACATGGCCAGCTCGGGCAACGGCACCTCGATCCACCTGGCCGGCGAGCTGTTCAAGAGCATGACCGGCACCTTCATGGTCCACGTGCCCTACCGCGGCTCCGGCCCGGCGCTGATCGACCTGATGGGCGGCAGCATGGACCTGATGTTCGACAACCTGCCCTCGGCCATGCCGCACATCAAGAGCGGCAAGCTGAAGGCGCTGGCGGTGACCAGTGCCACCCGCTCGGCCGCCTTGCCCGAACTGCCGACGGTGGAAGAGGCCGGTGGCAAGGCGCTGAAGGGCTACGAGGCCAGTTCGTGGTTCGGCCTGCTGGCGCCGGCCGGCACGCCGGCCGACATCGTCAACCGCGTGCAGCAGGAAACCGCCAAGGCGCTGGGCACCGCGGTGCTGAAGGAACGGCTGCAGGCACAGGGCGCCATCCCCAGCGGCAACACGCCGGCGGAGTTCGCCAAGCTGATCGCGGCGGAGACCGCGAAGTGGGCCAAGGTGGTGAAGGCCTCGGGCGCGAAGGTCGATTGACGCGTCAACCGGCCTTCAGCGGCCACTGCGCCAGCCAGCGCGTGAACTCGGCCACCGGCAGCGGCTTGCTCATGTGGTAGCCCTGCGCGTCGTCGCACTGCAGGTGGCGCAACTGGTCGAGGATGCCGCTGTTCTCGACCCCTTCGGCCACCACGGTGAGGCCGAGGTTGTGCGCCAGGTCGATGGTCGAGCGCACGATGGTCGCGGCCCCGCTGTCGCCGGGCATCGCCATCACGAAGGCCTTGTCGATCTTCAGTTCGTCGACCGGCAGGCGCTGCAGGTAGGCCAGCGACGAGTAGCCGGTGCCGTAGTCGTCGATCGAGAGCTTGAAGCCACGCTCGGCCAGCCGGTTCAGCGTGGCCTCGGCGCGCTGCGGGTCGTCCATGATCGCGCTCTCGGTGATCTCGAGGCAGAAGGCGCCGGCCTCCGCGTCGTGGCGCGACAGCAGGTCGTCGAGCTTGTCGGGCAGTTCGTGGTCGAGCAGGTCGCGCGTCGACAGGTTGACCGAGATGCGCTCGACGCCCAGCGCGCGCAGCGCGGCCTGCTGGCGCGCGGTTTCCTCGAAGATCCACAGCGTGATGCGGCGGATGAAGCCGGTCTGCTCGGCGAACGGGATGAACTGCATCGGCGGCACCAGGCCGCGCTGCGGATGCTGCCAGCGCACCAGCGCCTCGGCGCCGCTCGCGCGGCCGCTGGCCAGCGCGATCTTGGGCTGCAGGTACAGCCGCAGCTCGCCGTGGTCGAGCGCGTGGCGCAGCTCGCTCAGCAGCGACAGGGTCTGCGCGCTGGCCGTGTCGATCGCCGGGTCGTAGACCCGCGCGCCGCCGGTCTGCGCCTTGGCCGCGTACATCGCCACCTCGGCACGGCTGAGCAGCGCATCGGCGTCCGCGGCATGCTCGGGCCAGCAGGCGATGCCGATGCCCGCCGAGAGGTCCACCGCCTGGTCGTCCAGTGTCAGCGGCTTCTCGAAGGCCAGCGTCAACTGCTCGGCCCATGCCGCGGCGGCGCGTGCATCGGCCCCGTGCATCAGCAGCGCGAACTCGTCGCCGCCCAGGCGCGCCAGCAGGTCGCCCGGGCGCAGCGCCTGCTGCAGCCGCGCGGCCACGCCCTTGAGCAGGCTGTCGCCGCTGGCATAGCCGAGCGCGTCGTTGACGTTCTTGAAGCGGTCCAGGTCGAGCATCAGCACCGCGAGGTGGTCGCGGCCGGCATCGGCGCGGCCGATCGCCGCGCGCACCGAGTCGCGGAACTGCACCCGGTTGGGCAGGCCGGTGAGCCGGTCCCAGTAGGCCAGCAGCCGGATCTCGCCCTGCTGCGCGGCGATGTTCACGCGCATGTGGTCGAAGGCCTTGGCCAGCTCGCCGATCTCGTCGCGGCGCTGCGTGTGTTCCAGCGGCGCGTCGTAGTCGCCCCGGCCCAGCCGCTCGCTGGCGCGCGCCAGCGAGCGCAGCGGCTGGGTCACGCGGCGCGCGGTCCAGATGCTGCCCAGGCCGAACAGCAGCAGGCCCAGCAGCGTGAGCCCGCCCAGCACCAACTGCAGGCTGCGGTAGGGCGCGATCGTGCGCGCCAGCGAGCCCGACAGGCGCGCGACGATGGGCTGCGGGCCATCGCCGGTGAGCGCGATGCTGCGCACCAGGTTCGGCGCGCCGTCGATCAGCAGTTCGCCGTCGGCGGGCACGTTGACCAGGGCCTGCGGTGACTTCAGGCTGCTGAGCAGCACCTGCGGTTCGCCGCTGGCCGGCTGCAGCACCAGCGTGGCATCGAGGCCGCTGACCGCATGCATGTCCTCGGTCAGCGAGGCGTCGAGCGCGAAGCCCATCAGCACATAGCCCACCAGCAGCGGCGCCTTCATCGGCACCATCACGAACTGGAACGGCCGCGGGCCCACGGTGGCGACGGCGCTGCCGCGCTGCGCGAGGCGCGGCGCCAGCGCGGCGAGCACCGGTTGCAGTGCGGTGTCGCTGCCGTCGGCCGTGGCCACCAGCTGCTGCTGGGTGTCGAGGAAGGCGGCCACCGCGGCATTGATGCGCGCGCCATGGTTGTCCAGTGCCGAGACGATGGTCGGGTTGTCGTGCGTGCCCACCGCCTCGCGGAAGGCGTAGTCCGCCGCCAGCACCGTCGCGCCCTGCGTCAGCTTGGCCGCGCGCTGCTCCAGCAGGCGCCCCCAGATCCGCTCGCCGACGGCCAGTTGCTCGGCCAGCTGCACCCGCGCATTGCGTTGAATGCTGCTGACGATGACGACGAAGCCGGCCGCCTGCACCAGCAGCAACAGCAGCAGCGACAGCAGCGCCATGCGGCTGGACAGGCGCCAGGCATCGAAGCGCCACCAGGGGGTCTTGCTCGGCATCGGGCGGATCCGTGCGCCGGGGCGCCTCAAGGCCTGGCGGCGGCCAGGCGGACGCTGGCCTGCGCCGGCGCGGTGCCGACCGTCAGGGCCTGCTCCAGCGGCTGGCTGCCCGTGGGCAGGCTGGCATGCCAGGCGCGCAAGGCATAGCTGCCGGCCGGCACGTTGGGCAGCGTCAGCCTGCCGTCGGCGCCGGTCTGGCCGTAGTAGGGCGTGTCCACCACCACCACCCAGGCCACCATGCTGTCGTGGATGTTGCAGCCCAGCACCGCGATGCCGGGCCTGTCGAACACCACCGGGCTGGCCGGCGTGCCGACGTAGAGCTTGATCTCGAAGGGCTTGACCGGCGAGAACGAGTAGACGTGGTGACGCACCGCATCGCGGTTAGGAAAATTGACCGCGCTGCCCACCGGCACGATGGTGACCTGCGGCACGAACTGCTTGCCCTGCTGCGCGATCTCGATGCCGGCGGCCGGCTTCACCGCCGCATGCGCCTGCGGCGAGTCGGCATACACCACCGCATTGGCCAGCGGCTTGCCGGCGGCGTCGGTCACCGTCACTTCCAGCGGCGCGGCGGCCAGCGGCCGCAGCGCCGCGGTGGCGAGCAGCAGCGCCGCCGCCTGCGCCGCTCGATGTCGATAACGTGCAAGAGGAGTGGATGGTGTCACGGTGCTCGTCAAGGGATGATCGCCAGCCCCAGCAAGGGCTGACCGCTGCCGATGGTACCGAGGACGGTGGCCTGGCCGCTGGCCAGGTCGATGCGGTACAGCCGCGTGCGCCCGGCGCTGCGCAGCGCGGCCAGCGCGGTGTTGTCGGTGTCGGCGATGTCGAACGAGGCGTCCTGCAGCGGGCCGGTGCCGAGTGCGCCGACGGTGAAGAGCCGGCCGCTGTTGGGCGACACCGCCGGCTGCACACCTTCGGCCGAGCCTTGGGTCAGCAGCGCGCCCAGGCCGGCATCGATCGCGTAGTTGGTGGTGAGCTTGTCGTCGCGCTTGTTGTAGGTGTAGGCCGCGGCGACCACGCGCGGCGTGCGGCCGGCGTTCGCATCGCCGGGCGCGAACTGCAGCTCGGGGTCGGGCTGCGTGCCTTCGCGCTGGGGGTCGCCGTCGATCATCGCGCCGGTGTCGGGATGCAGCCGCAGGTTCTGGCCGCGGTCGCTGACGATGCGCACGCGGTCGGCGGCCGGATTCACGTCGACGCCGAACTGCTGCCCGTTCAGCGCCAGCGGGATCGGCGTTCCGACGGCGCTGAGCTGCCCGCTGGCCGGCTCCAGCGTGTAGAGCTGCCCGCGCGAGGAGAAGGTGTAGAGCACGCCGCGCGAGACGCGGTAGTCCATGCCCAGCAGCTGCTCGCCCGGCTGCAGGCCGATGACCGGCTTGCGCTCGATCAGCTGCTGCGGCTGGCGCGCCGAAAAGCGCACCAGGTCGCCGCTGGCCGTCAGGCCCAGCAGCATCTGCGGCAGCGTGTTCGGGGCCGGCTCGTCGCTCATCCACGCGGCGCAGCCGCTCAAGCCGACCAGCAGCGCCGCTGCACCGAGCGCCGCCGCGCAGCGAAGTTCAGGCCGGCGCGCCGAGGAGGGCTGCGCGCCCGGTGCCGCGCGGTTCGGCCAGCGTGGCGCCGGCGATGAGGCCGCCGCCGAGGCAGACCTCGCCGTCATAGAGCACGGCCGATTGCCCGGGCGTGACAGCCCACTGCGGCTCGTCGAAATGGAGCACGAAGCCATCGTCGGCGGCGGCCTCGTAGCGGCAGGCGGCGTCGGCCTGGCGGTAGCGCGTCTTGGCGGCATAGGCACCCGGCGCCGGCGCGTGGCCGGCGACCCAGCTGGTCGTGTCGGCCGTGAGCGTAGCCGATTGCAGCCACGGATGATCATGACCCTGCACCACGAGCAGCGCGTTGCGGCCCAGATCCTTGCGGGCGACGAACCAGGGCGCATGGTCTCCGCCGCCGCGCGGGCTGCCCTTTTCCTTCACGCCGCCGATGCCCAGCCCCTGGCGCTGGCCCAGCGTGTAGAAGCTCAGGCCCACATGGCGGCCGAGCACGCGGCCGCGCTCGTCCTCGATGGGGCCGGGGGCATGGCTCAGGTAGCGGTTGAGGAATTCGCGGAACGGCCGCTCGCCGATGAAGCAGATGCCGGTGGAGTCCTTCTTCTTCGCGTTCGGCAGCCCGGCCTCGGCGGCGAGGCGGCGCACCTCGGTCTTCCTCAGCTCGCCCACCGGGAACAGCGTCTTTGCCAGCTGCGCCTGCGTCAGCCGGTGCAGGAAGTAGCTCTGGTCCTTGGCCGGGTCCAGGCCCTTGAGCAGCTGGTGCTGGCGCAGCCCTTCGTGCCAGCGCACGCGGGCGTAGTGCCCGGTGGCGATGCATTCGGCGCCCAGGCGCATGGCATGGTCGAGGAAGGCCTTGAACTTGATTTCGGCGTTGCACAGCACGTCCGGGTTCGGCGTGCGGCCGGCCTGGTACTCGCGCAGGAACTCGGCGAACACGCGGTCCTTGTACTCGGCCGCGAAGTTGACATGCTCGATCGGGATGCCGATCACGTCGGCCACCGCCGCCGCGTCGACGAAATCGATGTTGGACGAGCAGTACTCGCTGTCGTCGTCGTCTTCCCAGTTCTTCATGAAGATGCCGACGACCTCGTGCCCCTGCTGCTTGAGCAGCCACGCGGTGACGGCCGAGTCGACCCCGCCGGACAGGCCGACGACGACGCGTTGCAGAGGTGAGCGGGACATGCCCGCGATTATCCCGACACGCCGGGCTTGCGAACCCGTTTCTAATGCAGGCGCGAAAAACTCCGGGAATCCAGCCATGAAGCGTCGTTCACTCTTGTCGGCCGTTGCGGGTGCGAGCCTGATGCCGCGGCTGGCAGGCGCCCAGGACAAGTACCCCAGCAAGCTGATCACGTGGGTCTGCCCCTATGCCGCGGGCGGCGGGGCCGACAACCGCTCGCGCCAGCTCGCCCGGCTGATGCAGGCAACGCTGGGCCAGACCATCATCGTCGAGAACAAGGCCGGCGGCGGCGGCAACATCGGCACCGAGATGATCGCCAAGGCCAAGCCCGACGGCTACACCATCGGCATGGGCAACTTCGCGCCGCTGGCGGTGAACCACGCGTTGTTCAAGAAGCTCGCCTTCGATCCGCTGAACGACCTGGTGCCGATCATGCTGATCGAGCGCGGTCCGCTGGTGCTGACGGTGAAGGTCGATTCGAAGTTCAAATCGGTCAAGGAGATCGTCGCCGCGGCCAAGGCCAAGCCCGGCAGCCTCAGCTATGCCTCGGGCGGCATCGGCGGCACGCACCACCTGAGCGGCGCGCTGCTCGAGAGCGCGGCCGGCATCGACCTGATCCACGCGCCCTACAAGAGCGGCAGCGCCGCGGCCACCGACCTGATGGGCGGGCAGGTGGACATGATGTTCGAGCAGATGTATGCCGCGATGCCGTCGATCAAGGGCGGCCGCATGCGGGCGCTGGCCATCACCAGCAAGGCCCGCTCGCCGCTGCTGCCCGACGTGCCGACGATGGCCGAAGCCGGCTTCCCTGCCGTCGAGGTGCTGAACTGGCAGGGCATCGTCGGCCCCAAGGGCTTGCCGGCCGAGGTCATCAAGGTCCTCAACGCGGCCGGCAACAAGGCGCTGCTGGACCCCGAGCTGCGCGCGTCGATGCAGGCCCAGGGCAACGAGATCGCCGGCGGCACGCCCGAGCAGTTCGCCGCACTGATCAAGGCCGAGGCGCCGCGCTGGGGCAAGGTCGTGAAGGACGCGAAGATCGAACCGGAGTGATCCGCGTCCGGGGGGTCAGGCCAGGGTCCAGGGGTTCTGCAGCGCGGCGTCGGCCTGGATCAGCTCGAGCGGATAGCGCCGTCCGGCCGCGTGGTCGTCGATGCAACGCATCACCAGCGGGCTGCGGTGCTCCGCCCGGCGAGCGCGGAGCTCGTCGGGGGTGAGCCACACGGTGCCGACGATGCCCTCGTCCAGCGCGCGCCCCGGCAGCGGTTCACCGACGCTGCCGCGGTAGGCGATGCGCAGGTAGGTCACGTCCTCGCCGGTGGCCGGGCGCTGGAAGCGGGTGAGGTACAGGCCCAGCAGCGCGTCGGGCGCGAAGGCCCGGGCCGTTTCCTCGAGCGCTTCGCGCACCACCGCGTCGAAGGGCGACTCGCCGGGCTCCAGGTGGCCGGCCGGGTTGTTCAGGCGCAGGCCTTCGGGCGTGTGTTCCTGCACTAGCAGGTAGCGCCCGCCATCGCTGATCACCGCGGCGACAGTGACTGCAGGTTTCCAACGTTCGGGCCTCATTCGCCGATGTTATCGGTGGATCACCGGGGAACTCGGGTAAGCTTTCTGCAAGGTTTCCGCCCTGGGGCCCTCGGCGCGCGGGGCCGGCACGAATCACAAGAGGAGTTGAAGTCATGGCATTGCGTATCGGCGTTCCGAGGGAAACGGCCGCGGGTGAAAAGCGGGTGGCCACCGTGCCCGACGTGGTGCAGAAGCTGATCAAGCTCGGCTTCTCGGTCGCCGTCGAAAGCGGTGCCGGCGATGCGGCCAACTTCGACGACGACAGCTTCCGCGCCGCCGGCGCCGAGGTGGTGCCCGGCGCGGCCGCGCTGTGGGCCGCCTCGGACATCGTCTTCAAGGTGCGCCCGCCGAGTGCCGACGAAGTGGCGCTGATGCGCGAAGGCGGCATGCTGATCAGCTTCATCTGGCCCGCGCAGAACCCCGAGCTGATGCAGGAGCTGGCGGCCAAGAAGGCCACCGTGCTGGCGATCGACGCGCTGCCGCGCCAGCTCTCGCGCGCGCAGAAGATGGACGCCCTCACCTCGATGGCCGGGGTCAGCGGCTACCGCGCGGTGGTCGAGGCGGCGAATGCCTTTGGCCGCTTCTTCAACGGCCAGATCACCGCCGCCGGCAAGATCCCGCCGGCCAAGGTGTTCGTGGCCGGCGCCGGCGTGGCCGGTCTCGCGGCCATCGGCACCGCGGCGAACCTGGGCGCGATCGTGCGCGCCAACGACACGCGCGCCGAGGTGGCCGACCAGGTGGTCTCGCTGGGCGGCGAGTTCGTCAAGGTCGACTACGAGGAAGAAGGCTCGGGCGGCGGCGGCTATGCCAAGGTCATGAGCGAGGGCTTCCAGGCCGCGCAGCGGGCGATGTACGCGCAGCAGGCCAAGGACGCCGACATCATCATCACCACCGCGCTGATCCCCGGCAAGCCGGCACCGAAGCTGATCACGGCCGAGATGGTGCAGAGCATGCGGCCCGGCAGCGTGATCGTCGACATGGCCGGCGAGCAGGGCGGCAACTGCGAGCTCACCGTGCCCGGCGAGGCAGTGGTGCGCCACGGCGTCACCATCATCGGCTACACCGACCTGGTCAGCCGGCTGGCCAAGCAGTCGTCGACGCTGTATTCGACCAACCTGCTGCGCGTGACCGAGGAGCTGTGCAAGGCCAAGGACGGCACGGTCAACGTCAACTTCGAAGACGACGCGATCCGTGGCCTGACGGTCATCAAGGACGGCGAGGTCACCTGGCCCGCGCCGCCGCCGAAACTGCCGGCCGCGCCGCCCAAGCCGAAGGCAGCCGTGGCGGCCCCAGCGCCCAAGGGCCATGGCCACGGCGCCGGCGAGCCGATGTCCGGCCAATCGCTGGCCACCGTGTTCGGCATCGGCGCGGTGCTGTTCCTGCTGGTCGGCCTGTACGCGCCGGCCACCTTCCTGTCGCACTTCACGGTGTTCGTGCTGGCCTGCTTCGTCGGCTACATGGTGGTGTGGAACGTCACGCCCTCGCTGCACACGCCGCTGATGAGCGTGACCAACGCGATCTCGTCGATCATCGCGATCGGCGCGCTGGTGCAGGTGGCGCCGCCACTGGATGCGGCAGGGGCGACCAACCGACCCAACAGCCTGATCCTCGGCCTGGCGGTCGTGGCGCTGGTGCTGACGGCCGTCAACATGTTCGGCGGCTTCGCGGTCACGCGGCGCATGCTGGCCATGTTCCGCAAGTGAGAACAAGAACAAGGACACGGACATGACCGCAAGCCTGGCCACCGTCGCCTACATCGGCGCCACCATCCTCTTCATCCTGAGCCTGGGCGGGCTCTCGAACCCCGAGACCGCCCGCCGCGGCAACCTGTTCGGCATGATCGGCATGACCATCGCGGTGCTGGCCACCGTGCTGGGGCCGCGCGTCACGCCGGCGGGCATTCCCTGGATCATCGGCGCGCTGGCTGTCGGCGGCGTCATCGGCTTCGTCGCGGCGAAGAAGGTGCAGATGACGCAGATGCCCGAGCTCGTCGCGCTGATGCACAGCCTGGTCGGCCTGGCCGCCTGCCTGGTGGGCTTTGCCAGCTACATCGACACCTCGACCGTGTTCCCGACGCCGGCCGAGAAGGCCATCCACGAGGTCGAGATCTACGTCGGCATCCTGATCGGCGCGGTCACCTTCTCGGGCTCGATCATCGCCTTCGGCAAGCTCTCGGGCCGCATCGGCGGCAAGCCGTTGCTGCTGCCGGCGCGCCATTGGCTCAACCTGGCCGGCCTGCTGGTGGTGATCTGGTTCGGCCGTGCGTTCCTGCAGTCGCACGACATCCAGGCCGGCATGACGCCGCTGATCGTGATGACGGTCATCGCGCTGCTGTTCGGCATCCACATGGTGATGGCCATCGGCGGGGCGGACATGCCGGTGGTGGTGTCGATGCTCAACAGCTATTCCGGCTGGGCCGCGGCGGCCACCGGCTTCATGCTCAGCAACGACCTGCTGATCGTCGTCGGCGCGCTGGTCGGCTCGTCGGGCGCGATCCTGTCCTACATCATGTGCCGCGCGATGAACCGCAACTTCATCAGCGTGATTGCCGGTGGCTTCGGCGGCGGTGCGCCGGCACCGGCCGCGGGCGGCGCCGCCGCGCAGCCGCAAGGCGAGGTGACGCCGGTGAGCGCGACGGAAACCGCCGAGTTGCTGCGCGAGGCCAAGAACGTCGTCATCGTGCCGGGCTATGGCATGGCGGTGGCACAGGCCCAGCACACGGTGTTCGAGATCACCAAGCTGCTGCGCGAGAAGGGCGTCAATGTGCGCTTCGGCATCCACCCGGTGGCCGGCCGCATGCCCGGCCACATGAACGTGCTGCTGGCCGAGGCCAAGGTGCCCTACGACATCGTGCTCGAGATGGACGAGATCAACGCCGACTTCCCGGACACCGATGTCTCGATGGTGATCGGCGCCAACGACATCGTGAACCCGGCCGCGCAGGACGACCCGACCAGCCCGATCGCCGGCATGCCGGTGCTCGAGGTGTGGAAGGCCAAGACCTCGATCGTGATGAAGCGCAGCATGGCCTCGGGCTACGCCGGCGTCGACAATCCGTTGTTCTACAAGGACAACAACCGCATGCTGTTCGGCGATGCGAAGAAGATGCTCGACGAGGTACTGTCGGCCTTGCGGGCCTGAGCCCGGGCCGGGCCCGCGGCGGCCTCCGCCCTGATGCGCGGAGGCCTGGCGCATGCACCGGCTGCCCGCGCAACGATCGGCCCGGATGGCGCCGGTCGTCACTGCCGTGCTGGTGGCATTCGCCACCGTGGTGCTGCTGGGCCCGGTGACCTTCGGCCCGGCGGGCCACTTCGACGAAGGCTTCATCGCATCGGGCGCCATGATGGTGCGCCGTGGCTGGCTGCCGATCCGCGACTTCTTCGTGATCTATGGGCCCGGCCAGTACTACCTGACAGCTGCGGCCTTCGCGCTGTTCGGGGAAAGCCTGGCCACGGCACGCTGGCTGCACCTGCTGGTGCTCGTGGTGCTGGCACTCATGGTGATGGCCGTGACGGCCGTGCTGTGCCGGGGCTCGCGCGGCTGGATGACTTTCGTGGCGGCGGCCTTCCTGCTGGTCGCGAGGGTCGTGGAGCCGGTGTCCGGTTATCCCGTCGTGCTGGCGTGCGCGATGCTGCTGTGCGCTTGCCTGGCCTTTGCACGCTGGTCGAAGAGCGGTTCGCCACCGTTGCTGGTCCTGGCTTCCCTGGCCATCGGCGCTGCAGGCCTGCTGCGCTGGGACTTCGGCGTCTACGGTCTCATGGCCCTGGCCGCCGCCCTGCTGTTGCGGCCCGGTGTCGGACCACGCCTGAGGGGCGACCACGCCGTGTCAATGGCGGCGGCCCTGATGCCGGCGCTGGCATGTTGGGCGGTTCTGTTCGCGCCGCTTGTCCTGGCCGCGGACCCGGGTCGGTGGTGGCGCGAAGTGCCGATGTTCCTGCTGTTCGACTTCAAGCACTGGCGCAACCTCGACTTCGTCGGGCCCGCGATGGCCCGGCTGGGGGCCGGACTGCTCGCGCTGGATGCGGCCATGGTGGCCAGTGGCATGGCGCGCATCGTGTTCGCCGCGTTCGCGCCGGCGGTGGCCGTGCTGGCGGCGGTCTCCGCCTGGCGGCACGGCGCCACGGCTTCCGAAGACTCGACACGGGTCGCGGCCCTCGTGCGCATGCTGGTGCCGCTGGTCCTGCTGCTGTTTCTGCAGATGCGCGTCCGAGCCCACTGGCAACAAGGCTTTCCGGCCGTCGTCGTGGCCCTGCCCTTGCTGGCCTGGCTGCTGCATCGCTGGCGACCCTCGTCGCCGGCCGGCCGAGGCGGTCGCGCCCTGGCGCCGGTGCTGGTCTGCCTGGCCGTTGTGCTGCTGACGGGCCGGGACCTGCGCGCCGAGTGGCAGGGCCAGGGCTGGCTGGCCCGCCATCGCCTGGACATCGGGCGTGCGGGGCCGCTCCTCGTGGGGCGGGACGACCGGGCACTGGGCGAGTGGTTGGACTATGTCCGCGCCGTCGCCTACGTGCGCGAGGTCACGTCGCCGTCCGAGGCCATCTACAGCGGTCCGCACGACATCAGCCGCCTCTTCGTCAATGACGCGATGGTCTATTTCTGGCCGAGCGCCGTTCGGCGGTGCGCTGGATCGAGATGGAGCCTGGGCTCACCAACACGCCCGCGGCCCAGGCAGAGCTGGTCGAGGCGCTCGAGCGCGGCAAGGTGCGTTGCGTGGTGCGCTGGCAGCTCCGCTCCGGTGAGCCCAACGCAACGTCTCTTTCCAATGGCGTGACGCTGCTCAACGACTACCTCGACCAGCACTTCGCACGCGCGCGACAGTTCGGCGACCACGAGGTGCTGCTGCGTCGTGACCCCGTCACTGAAAAGTGAAGTACTTGTGCCCCAGGTAGCTGGTGATGACCGGCACGCCCACGCCGGCGGCATGGGCGATGGCCTCGGCCTGCGCCGCCGCCAGGCCGAACGGCGGCAGCAGCCAGCGCGCCAGCAGCAGGCTGACGGCCAGCGTCTGCACCAGCGCCAGCAGGTTCACCGCCAGGTACCACAAGGCCTGCCGCGCCACGGGCTGACCGCTGCCGCGGAACGCGAAGCCGCGCATCAGCACGAAGCCGCTGGCCAGGCCCACGCCGAAGGCCAGCACCACCGCCACCTCGAACGGCAGCCACAGGCTGAAGACGAAGCGCGAGCCGTAGTTGGCCAGCGCGGCCAGCGCGCCGGCACCGAGGTAACGTACAAACTGCACGGCCGGGGCGTCAGGGCTTGCGTGCCACCACCAGCGACTGCTTGCCCAGCAGGCGCCAGGCCAGCGGCAGCCTGAGGTACAGCTTCACCAGCCAGGGCGATTGCGGCAGGATGCTCTTGGTGGTGTAGGGCAGGAAGCGCGCGATCACGGTCGTCGGTTCCAGGTCGGCGATCAGCGCCGCCTCGACCAGGCTCTTCTCGGTCAGCGGCGTGTGGTGGTCGAAGAAGTCCCAGTACTCGCCTGGCAGCAGCCGGACGTTGGGCTGCAGGATGATGACCCGCCCGCCGCTGCGCAGCACGCGGCGCGCGGCGATCAGCGTGTCCAGCACCATCTGCTTGCTCGGCAGGTGCTCGAGGAAGTTGGACATGAAGACCACGTCGGCGCTGTCGGCCGGGATCGAGCCCAGCTCGGTGCAGCTCTCGTTGCGCACCTCCACCTCGGGCAGCGCGAACTCGCGCACGCGCGGGTTCAGGTCCACCGCGATGCGGCGGCCGCAGCGGATCTGGTTGATGAACTCGCAGTAGCCCGCGCCGATGTCGACGACGGTGTCCTGCGGCTTCACGAAGCGCGAGAAGAAGTCGTCGCACAGCACCTTCCAGATGGCGCGCTTGGCCGGCAGGTCGGCTTCCTCGAAGCGGTGGCGGTAGAGCTTTTCAAGCTGCATGGGAATTCCCTCGGGCCATCGCGCGCTCGGCCAGTTCGTGCCCGACCCGCAGGCTTTCGTTGATCGATCGGTCCTCGGGGTAGTAGTACGAGGTGTCGGCCATGTAGAAGCCGTCGATCGAGGTCTGCATGCCGGGCAGCAGGTCGTAGAAGCCCGGCGGGCAGATCGGCTGCGCGTACTCGTAGCGCGAGACATGGCGCGCCAGCACGTCGCCCGGACCCAGGTGCGGCTGCGTCATCAGCAGGTAGGCCTGGGCCTCGTCGAGCAGCTGCGCATCGGTCCACGACCACTTCGGGTGGGTCTTGGGCATGTAGTACGGCACGTAGACCACGCTGGCCGGCAATGGATTGAGGTTGCTGAACTCGATGAAGCCCGGCACCTCGATGCGCGGGTCGTTGACGTTCATCCAGAAGTACTTCGTGGCGGGCCGGCGCAGCTTGAACAGCACGCAGGCGACCGGGATGTTCTGGATCGAATCGATGCGCCGGCGTTCGTCGGCGCTGAGGTCCGGCGCCAGGCGGGGCACGTAGCGCAGCGGCACGGTGCTGAGCACCCGATCGGCGGCGATTGGGCCCGCGGCGGTGTCGAGCCCGATCACGCGGGGCCGGCCATCGGCGCCGGCGCCGACATCGACCCGCCGCACCGGCGTGGACAGGCGGATCTCGCCGCCCAGCGACGCCAGCCGGCGCTGCCAGGCGTCGAGCAGGATCTGCGATCCGCCTTCGAGGTAGCCCATCTCCTCCTGCCAGAGGCTGCGGCGCGACAACGCGACCCGCTTGATGCGGGTGCCGATCCACGCCGCCGAGAGGTTGTCCTGCAGCTCGAAGAACTTCAGCTCGAACAGGCGCTGCCACAGCACCTCGTAGGCCCGCGGCCCGACCCAGCCGCGGATCCACTCGATGGCATTGCGGCGGTCGAGCGCGCGCCAGTCGCTCACGCGCTTGGTGGCCAGCACGTGCGCGGCAAAGCGCAGCTTGTCGACCAGCCCCAGGTGCGGGAAGCGCAGCAGGGCGTCCGGCCGGCCCCAGTCGTACCAGCGGCCGTGGTAGTAGAAGCCGAGCTGCGTCGGCGTCCACTTCAGGTGCTCGCGCAGGCCCAGCTCGTCGAGTTCGGCGAACAGCGGGTGGTCGGTGCCGCAGATGAAGTGGTAGTAGCGCTCGAGCGGCAGGCCGTCGAAATCGAAGGCGGCGGACATGCCGCCCAGGCGGTCGTCGGCCTCGACGACGGTGACGCGGTGGCCCTGGCGGGCCAGGCGGCAGGCGGCGGCCAGTCCCATCGGGCCGGCGCCGATCACCGCACAGTGCAGCGGGGTGGTGGACATGGCTCGGCGGGCTCAGTGCGGCGAGTCGAGCACGACGCCGCTGTAGGTCGGGTGGCCGAAGGTCTCGCGGATGGCCTGTGCAAACGGGGTCGGCTCGAAGCCGAACACCTGGCGCAGGTCGACACCGGTGAACTCGTCGCCGGCGGTCAGCGCCTTGAGCTGGTCGGCGGTGAACGGCGGCTTGTCGCTGAACAGCGCGTAGACCTTCAGCATCGCCGCGAACAGGGGAATCGGGATGCGCACGATCGGCGTGCGCAGGCCGCGGGCATCGCGGATCAGCCGGATCATGTCGATGTAGTCGATGCGGTCGGGCCCGGTGAGGTCGTACACCGCGCCGTCGGGCTGCTGCCGCATCATCGCCAGGATGGCGCGGCAGAAGTCGCGGTTGTACAGCGGCTGGCGCATGTAGCGGCCGTGGCCGGGGATCGGGAACACCGGCACGCGTTCCATGAAGCGTGCCAGCCAGCCCAGGTGCTTGGGGTCGAACCAGCCGAACATCAGCGTGGGCCGCAGCACGCAGTGGCGCAGGCCGCTCGCACGCACCAGCCGCTCCTGTTCGGTCTTGCTGCGCACGTAGTGGTCGTCGGCCACCGAGTTGACCACCGACGAACTCGCATGCACCAGGTAGGCCTCGGGCAGGTTGTGCATCACGCGCAGCACCTGCCGCGTCGCTTCGAGGTTATTGCGCTGGAACGGCTCGCCGGTCTTGCCGGCGATCTGCGCATGCAGCTGCACCACGACACGCGCGCCGTCGAAGGCGCGCTCCCAGTCGCCCGGCGCGGCCAGGTCGGCCTGCAGGGTCTCGACCTCGGGGTGGAGGCGCTCGAGCACCGCGAGGTTGGCCGCATGCTTGTCGATCGCCACCAGCCGGGTGTAGCCCTGCTCGCACAGCAAGGTCACCAGGTTCTGGCCGACCAGGCCGGCGGCGCCGGTGATCACCACCTTGTCGTCGGGACGGTGAGGGACGGGTTGCATCGGGGAGCTTCTTCTCAGAGACCGCTGCGCAGGAACAGGGCCTGCGGCAGATTGCGCACGATCAGCATGATCCAGCGCCAGAACCAGGGGGTGTACAGCGTGCCGTTGCGGCGCTCGAGCGCGCGCTCGATGTCCGCCGCCACGCGCGCCGGCCGGGCCCACAGCGGGCCCTTGGCGAAGCCGGCGGTCATCGGCGTGTCGACGAAGCCCGGCAGGATCGTGAGCACGCGCACGCCGTGGCGGAACAAGCGGTGGCGCAGGCCGCTGCAGCAGGTGTCCACCGCCGCCTTGGCCGCGCCGTAGAGGTAGTTGCTGGCCCGCCCGCGCTGGGCCGCCGGCGACGAGAACACGCCGATCACGCCGGCGCGCTGGGCCTCGAAGTGCTTCGCCAGCTCGTTCAGCACCGAGATCACCGAACGTGCGTTGATGTCGAAGGCCTGCAGCGCGAGGGCCGTGTCGGCCTGCGCGGCGGCCTGGTCGGGCAGCACGCCGTGGGCGACGACCGCGATGTCCAGCCCCTGCCAGAGCTGGAAGGCCTCGGCCAGCAGCGCGCCGTGCGCGGCCGTGTCCGCGGCCTCGAACACGCGCACCTGCACCTCGGCCGCGCCGCGCACGCGCAGGTCGGCGGCCTCGGCCTGCAGGGCCTCGGTGCGGCGTCCCAGCAGCAGCAGGCGCGCACCGCGTGCGGCATAGCGGCGCGCCAGCGCGGCGGCGATGGCCGAGGTGGCGCCGACGATCAGGATGCGGGGCGATGCGGGGGCGGCCATGGTCTTCAGGAGCCCATCAGCCGGCGCGACATCGCCGAGGACAGGCCGGGGTCGCGATAACGCGCAAAGTCAGCGAGGGCCGGGTAGCCGCGTTCGAACAGCGCGCGCGGCATGCGCGCGTCCTTGGCCGGGTACAGCCGGCCACCGGCCTGGGCGACGATGGCGTCGAGCCGGTCGAACAGCGCCGCGGTGCGCGCACCCTCGTTCGGGAAGTCCAGCGCCAGCGTTGTGCCGGCCATCGGGAAGCTCAGCAGGCCGGCCGGCGCGCGCGCGCCGAAGGTCTTCAGCACCGCGAGGAAGGAGCCCTGGCCGCTGGCGCGGATGGCACCCAGCAGCGCGATGCTGGCGGCCGGGTCGCTGGCCGCTGGCACCACGCACTGGTACTGGTAGAAGCCGCGCGGGCCGTAGATGCGGTTCCAGTCGAGCAGGCTGTCCAGCGGGTAGAAGAACGGCAGGTAGTGCTGGATGCGCGTCGCCGTCTGACGGCGATGGGCCGCGAAGTAAGCGGCATTGAAGACCCGCAGCGAGGCCCGGTTGACCAGCGACAGCGGCGGCGTCAGCGGCACGCGCCGGCTGCGGGGGGGCGGCTCCGCGGCCTCGTGCGCCACCGGGTTGCCGCGGAAGAACAGGCCCCGCAGCGCGTCGCCGCGGCCGTGCGCGCAGTCGATCCACGCGACGGTGTATTCCCAGTCGGCCTCCGAGTCCTGCGCCAGCGCGAAGAACTCCGACACGTCGCCGAAGGCCCGCGTCTCGGTCTGCAGCCAGGGGCCGGGCGCCCGCATCAGCTGCAGGCGTGCGCTGACGATCACGCCGGTGAGGCCCAGGCCGCCGATCGTGGCGCGCAGCCAGTCGGGCTGCTGCGTGCGGCTGCACTGCAGGCGCTGGCCATCGGTGCGCGCCAGTTCGAGCGACAGCACGTGCTCGCCCAGCGTGCCGCGGCGATGGTGGTTCTTGCCGTGCACGTCGTTGGCGATGGCGCCGCCGAGCGTGACGAAGCGCGTGCCCGGCGTCACCGGCAGGAACCAGCCGCGCGGCAGCGCCAGCGCGATGACCTCGTCCAGCAGCACGCCGGCTTCGCATTCGAGCACGCCGGTGCCGGCATCGAAGGCGATGAAGCGGTCGAGTCCGCGCGTGGTCCACAGCGGGCCGCCGGGGTTCAGGCAGGCATCACCGTAGCTGCGCCCATTGCCGAAGGCGATGCCGCCGGCGGGCTGCAGCGCCAGGCGCGAGCGGTCATGCAGCGACTGCACGCGGTGCAGTTCGTGCGACAGCCGGCCCCAGGCACTGACGGCTTGCAGCGCCGGGTCGGGCGGCGGCCGGCGGGCCACGGCGCTCACCGTGCGGCCCACAGCGTGCCGACGAACATCGCGCCGCAGGCCAGGCTGTAGCGGTCGCGCAGCGCGAACACCACCGGGTCGTCGTCCATCACCGCGCGCTGCGCCTTCATCCACATGCGGCTGATCCAGTACAGGTGGATCGGCACCGTCAGCCACAGCCATTCGGGGTGCGCGTAGAGCAGCCGCACCGTGTCGCCGTTGATGTACAGCGCCAGCACCAGCGCCGACGAGAAGGCCGCCGCCACGCCCATGGTCTGCACCAGCGGCAGGTCGCCGGTCTGGTAGCCGCGCCCATGGGCATCGGTGCGGCCCAGGCGCGCATAGGCCATCAGTTCGGAATAGCGCTTGACGAAGGCCAGGCTCAGGAACAGGAACAGCGAGAACGACAGCAGCCAGAACGACGATGTCAGGCCCGTGGCCAGCCAGCCGGCGACGATGCGCAGCGTGTACAGCAGGCCCAGCGTGATGCAGTCGACCAGCACGCGGCGCTTGAGCCACAGGCTGTACAGCAGCGTCAGGCCGAAGTAGCTGGCCAGGCAGGCCGCGAAGGCCGGCGGGCTGCGCGCGGCCAGCACGCCGGCCCCCAGCAGCAGCAGCGCGGCCATGGCCAGGCCCTGCGGCACCGACAGCTGGCCGGCCGCGAAGGGCCGCTGGCGCTTGCGGGGGTGCGCGCGATCGCTTTGCAGGTCGAGCAGGTCGTTGAGCACGTACACCGCCGACGCGCACAGGCTGAAGGCCGCGAAGGCCACCAGGGTCTGGCCCAGCATCGCGGCCTCGCCGAGACGGTGGGCGCCGGCCAGCGGCAGCAGCACGAGCAGGTTCTTCAACCATTGGTGCGGGCGCATCGCGCGCAGCCAGGTGCCGGCGCCGGGGCGCGGGGGCGGCAGCTCGGTCTCGACCTCGGTGAGGGCCTGCGCCTGGCGCCGCAGGCCGGCACCGGCGTTGACGACGATCGCGCGCCGCGCCTGGCGCCAGACCGGCAGGTCGTCGCGCGAGTTGCCGACATAGTCGAAGCCCTTGGCGCCGAAGCGCTGGACCAGGCGCTCGGCCTTGCGCCGGCCCGAGAGGTTGATCAGGCCGTCGCTGCCGATGGCCTCGTCGAACAGGCCGAGGTGGGCCGCGACGGCATCGGCATAACGCTGATCCGACGCGGTGACCAGCAGCACCCGCCGCCCTTGCGCGCGCTCGGCCCGGATGCGCTCGAGCAGGGCTTCGTTGTAGGGCAGCGTGGCGGCGTCCAGCTCGGCGCGCTCGGCGATCATCCGCTTCAGCAGCGCCTTGCCGCCCGCCAGCCACTGCGGCAATGCCAGGGCCAGCAGCGGCCGCTGGCGCACGAGCTGCAGCGCCGACTCGTGCAACAGGTCGGTGTGGATCAGCGTGCCATCGAGATCGACGGCCAGGGGCGGCTCGTCGGCGAGGGTCGCCAGGATGGGCGAGGGGCGTATCACGGCAGCGAAGGCAGGGACGCGTCGAGTGTAGGGGCGTCGCGGCCCGCAAAGCTGGCCAGCGCGGCGAAGCCGATGGCCCAGGCCAGCCACAGCGTCGAGACGCGGGCGGCCAGCGTGATCGCCACCGCCTGGGCCCAGGTGGCGCCCTGCCCTTGCAACTGCAGTGCCAGGGCACCATCCATCGCGCCCAGGCCGCCGGGCAGCCCGCTGGCCGCGCCGATCAGCACCGACGAGGCGAACATCGCGCCGACATCGGCCACGCCGATGCCGGGCTGCAGCAGCTGCGTGTACCAGGCCAGCACCGCCGCCTGCACGCCATAGGCCACGACGGCCGCCAGCACGCAGGTCAGCGGCTGCATGCCGGTCCACACGGCGGCCCAGGCACGCGCCGGCGCGATCAGCTGCCGCGCCCAGCGCCGGTGCCACGGCCCGCCCACCGGGGCCGGGGTGCCAGGATCGACCGTGCGCCGCCGCAGCCACCAGGCGGCCAGCAGCGTGGCGGCGAGTCCGCCGAGCGCCAGCGCTTCGAGCAGCGGCAGGCGAGCGCCCGCCAGCGCGCCGGCCGCCGCGCCGATCAGCGCGACGCCGATCACATCGCTCGACCGGTCGGCGAAGAAGGCGGCCAGCGAATGGGGCACCGGCACGCCACGCTGCAGCAGCAGCGCCGAGCGCAAGGTCTCGCCCAGCTTGCCGGGGGTGGAGGACAGGGCCAGGCCGGCCAGGTACACGCGCAGGTTGAAGCCCTCGGCCGGGCGATGGCCGAGGGCCGCCAGCAGCCCGCGCCAGCGCAGGTAGCGCGGCAGCAGGGTCAAGGTGCACAGCAGCGTGCCGCCGGCCATCGCCGGCGCGCCGATCGTCTGCAGGGCCCGCCAGGTGGCGGCCGAGCCGGCCCACACGACGGCCAGCGCATAGAGGGCCGTCACGCCGCACAGCAGCAGGCAGCAGCGGGCAATCCAGCGGGAGGTCGTCAGGGGGGGCGGCAAGGCGGGCGTGGCGCAGAAGGGGGGGGCGGTCCGGATTATCCGGACACCACCTCGCCGGACAGGCGGTGCCGGCGCCCCCGCCTTGGCTTCAGTTGCGCTGCGGCTTCAGGCCCAGGTGCGCCATCACCGCCAGGCCGGCCAGCAGCTTCAGCCCCGGGCCCTGCTCGGGCAGGCCGGACACCGACCAGGCCACCAGCCGGTCGCCCTGCACGAAGCTGTCGTAGCTGGAGGCCTGGTCGATCATCAGCTGGTCGTCGACGAAGTAGGTGCTGCCGTCGACGTTCAGGATGCCCGACAGGGCCAGCAGCCCGCTGGCGGCGTTGTAGCTGACGGTGTAGGTGCCGGCGATGCGCTCGGCCTGGCCCAGGCCGTTGGGCGCCAGCAGCGGGGCCGCGGTGTGTGCGTCGCCCTCCGGGCGTTGCAGCGCGAAGCTCAGCTGGGTGCTGAACGACTGCTCGCGGCTCCAGCCGGTCTCGTCGAGCGCCGGGGCTGGTGCCGGCATCGGGCGGGTGATGCCCGCGGCGGTGTCCTGGAAGTCCGGGGTGTGGCGGGCGGCGGTGTGCATGGCGGGCCTTTCTGCTGTCCAACGACGGCATCGCGGTGTCGATGGACCGCACTGTCGCCAGCGGCCGTTAGACGACCGTTAGACCCGCGCCAGCGCGAGCGCCTGGCGCACCCCCTCATTCGGGGGGGGGCTTAGCCTGGCGGGTCGTCCAGCGCCAGCCGTACCGCTTCGCCGAGGCCGAGTGCCGCGCCCTCCAGCCGGGCCTGCGCCAGCATGGCCGCGTTCTTCGGCTGTTGGCACAGGCGGCGCAGCCGGCGCAGGTCGTGCAGGTCGCTGCGGCCCAGGCGGCCCCAGTACAGCACGCCCAGCCCTTCGGCGAACGCCATCAGCCGCGTCGCCGCAGCGGGCCGGCGCTGGTGGGCCAGCGCACGCGGCAGGTTCCACAGGCCGTAGGTGAGCAGCAGCGGGTCGGGTGCGCCATAGGCGATGCGGATGCATTCGCGGTAGGCCTGCGCGGCGTCGGCCCAGCGGCGCAGCCGGCACAGCGCTTCGCCGCGCACGTTGAGCGCATGGCCGGCCTGCTGCCAGTCGCCATGCCCGCGGGTGCTGGCAATGGCCTCGTCCAGCAGGGCCAGCGCTTCGTCGCAGCCGGCCAGCGTATCGGCCAGGGCTATCGCCAGATTGACGCGGCCGGTGTTCATGCCGTGCACGTCGCCGGCAGCCGACCACAGTGCCAGCGAGCGGCGCTGCAGCGCGATGGCGGCGCCGGCGTCGCGCGGCCGCGCGATCGCACCGCGCGTGGCCAGGATGCTGGCCTGCAGCGACTGCGCGGCGGCGCGCTGCGCCGGGCCGGCGGCGGCGACCTGCGCGGCTTCGGCCAGCGCCAGCGCCTCGACCAGCCAGTCGTCGGCCGCCGGGTCGCGCTGCAGGCGCCAGCGCACATGCGCCAGCCGCGCCAGCACCTGGGCCCGCGCCAGCCCGGCCGGCGGCAGCTCGGCCCAGGCCTGGTCGGCCTGCACCGCCGCACGCTGCGGGTCGCCGCCGCGGAACAGCGCCCGGGCCAGGTAGGCCCGCGTCAACGCGCGCGCCTCGGCACTGGCCATCAGCGTGGCGCTTTCGGCGAGCGCGCGCAAGGCGCCCGGTGGCAGGGCCAGGTCGATCAGCGGGCCGGTCAGTGCGGTGGCCAGCGCGGCAGCATCGTCGGCCGCACCGTCGGCGCGCGCACTGGCCAGCGCGGCACCGAGGTTGGCCAGCTCGTCGCGCAGCATCGGCAGCGGCGCATCCAGCGCCAGTCCACGCGCCCAGGCCATCACCCAGGCGCGGTGGCGCGCGCGACGCTGCGCCGCATCGGCCGCCGGCAGCATGGCCGCCGCGAACATGCGGATCAGCTCGAACAGCTCGAAGCGTGCGTGATCGCTGCCCGGCTGGCTGACGCTGCGCAGCATCGATTGCGCGACCAGCTCGTCCAGTGCCAGCGCCACCGGCAACTCGCCGCCATCGCGGCACACGGCCTCGGCTGCCTCGAGCGTGAAGCCGCCGGCGAACACCGACAGCCGGCCGAGCAGGGCCTGCGCCGCCGGCGACAGCAGCTGCCAGCTCCACTGCACCACCGCCAGCATCGAGGCATGGCGCGGATCGCTGCCGCCGCGCGGCCCGCTGCGCGCCAGCAGCACCAGCGCATCGAGCTGCGGGCCGCTGCTGGCGGCTTCGATCTGGCTCAGCAGCTGCGCCGGTGGCAGGCTGCGCACGCGGCTGGCCGCCAGCTCGATGGCCAGCGGCATGCCCTCGAGCTTGCGCACCAGCGCGACCACGGCCTCGCGGTTGCGGCTGCTCAAGTGGAAGTCGGCGCGTGCGGCGCGGGCGCGGTCGACGAACAGCGCCACCGCCGGGTTCATCGCGGCCTCGGCCTCGCTGCTGTCGGGGCCGGGCAGCGGCAGCGGCGGCAGCACGAACTCGCGCTCGCCGTCGACCCCGAGCACGCGGCGCGAGGTCACCAGCAGGCGCAGCCCGGCATGGCGCTCGAGCAGTGCGGCGACCACCGGGGCCGCGGTGTCGGCCAGCTGCTCGGCGTTGTCCAGCAGCAGCAGTGCGCGTCGGCCTGCCAGCAGCGCGGCCAGGCGTTCTAGCGGCTCGCCGGAGCGGCCCTCCTGGTGCAGTGCCAGCAGCATCGCATCGAGCATCGCCTCGCGGCTGGTGCAGCCGACCAGCGGCACGAAGGCGATGTAGTCGAAGGCGTCGGCCTCGGCCGATGGCCAGGCGCCGCCGTGGGCCAGCATGTGCGCCACCTCCACCGCCAGCCGCGTCTTGCCATGGCCGCCGGGCCCGAGCACGGTGACCAGGCGGTGCTGCAGCACTTCGGCGCGCAGGCGGGCACCGACCTCGTCGGCCCCGTGCAGGGGCGTCAGGTAGCGCGGCAGGCTGGTGCTGCCGGGGGCGGCCGGCGGGTCAGAGGCGGTGCCGCTGCCGGCCGGCCTGGCCGGCAGCGGCGCCGGGGCGCTGTCGACCGGTCGCGTGCCGGGCCGATCGGCCATGCGGTCGTCGAGCCGGTCGGCAAGCGCGGTCAGTCGCGTGCGCTCGTCGACGATCCACTCGTCGAAGAAGCCGGGCATCAGCTCGCCGCGGTACAGCGCGCGGGCCTCGTCGAAGCGGCCCTGGCGCAGCGCGGTCTCGAAGGCCGGCACGTCGCAGTGCAGTGCATCGGGGGTCAGTCGCAGGGTCTGGCGGTCGGCCTGCAGCACCGGCGCGCCGGCCAGGCCGGGCCGTTCGAGCAGGCTCTTCAGCGTCGACAACACCTGGCGCAGCCGATTGCGGCCGACATCGAGCTCGACGCCGGGCCACAGCAGCTCGACCAGCTCTTCCCGCGCGTGGGCACGCTGCGGCGCCATGGCCATTCGCGCCAGCAACGCCGCGGCGGCGCGGCTGGGCAGGCGTACCGGCGGGTGCGCCGCTTCGCTCAAGGCCACGTCGCCCAGCAGGCGCAGCTGCCAGCGCGCCCGGGCCGGGGCCGGCGGGGAGCGGCCAGCGGTGTCGAGGGCGTCGGTCATCGGCGGCAAGGGTTCGGCGCGATTGTAGGAATCGGTCCCTGGCCGCGGGATGTGCCGCGGCAGGCCGGCCCTTGATCGCGGGGGCGGGGCTGGCATGCGGCTGGCTATCGAATGCCCTGATCGTCCCGTTGTCAGCCCTCGGTCAGAATCCGCCCCCAGGAACGGAGCGATAGATGGAGAAAATCTGGCTGAAGCAGTATCCCGCCGGCGTGCCCGCCGAGGTGAAGACCGATGTCTACACCTCGCTCGTGGCGCTGCTGGACGAGAGCTTCCGCAAATACCGCGATGCGGCGGCCTACAAGTTCATGGGCCGCGCCGTGAGCTTCGGCGAAGTGGATGAAGCCTCGCGCGCGCTGGCGGCGTGGTTCCAGGGCAGCGGGCTCGAGCGTGGTGACCGCATCGCCGTGATGATGCCCAACGTACCGCAATACCCGGTGGCGGTGGCGGCCATCCTGCGCGCCGGCTACGTGGTGGTGAACGTCAACCCGCTGTACACGCCGCGCGAGCTGGAGCACCAGCTGAAGGACTCCGGCGCGAAGGCGATCGTGATCCTCGAGAACTTCGCCGGCACGCTGCAGCAGGTCATCGACAACGTGCCGACCAAGCAGGTGATCGTCGCCGCGATGGGCGACATGCTCGGCTTCTTCAAGGGCATGCTGGTCAACCACGTGGTGCGCCGCGTGAAGAAGATGGTGCCGCTGTTCTCGCTGCCGGGCGCCACCCGCTTCAACGATGCGGTGAGCCGCGGCCGCGGCATGCGCTACACCGCGCCCAAGGTGGGTCCGGACGACATCGCGGTGCTGCAGTACACCGGCGGCACCACCGGCGTCAGCAAGGGCGCGGTGCTGCTGCATCGCAACTTGGTGGCCAACATCCTGCAGGCCGAGGCCTGGTACCAGCCGGCACTGAAGAAGATCCCCTCGGGCGAGCAGATCGTCACCGTCTGCGCGCTGCCGCTGTACCACATCTTCGGCTTCAACACGAACATGATGCTGGGCTTGCGCATGGGCGGCTGCAACCTGCTGATTGCCAACCCGCGCGACATCCCGGCGGTGCTGAAGGAACTGTCGGCCCAGCCCTTCCACAGCTTCCCGGCGGTCAACACGCTGTTCACCGCGCTGGCCAACCACCCGGATTTCGACAAGGTCGACTGGAGCCACCTGAAGATCTCGGTCGGCGGCGGCATGGCCGTCACGCAGGGCACCGCCCGCCAATGGCTCGAGAAGACCGGTTGCCCGATCTGCGAGGGCTATGGCTTGTCCGAGACCAGCCCGTCGGCCACCTGCAACCCGGTGGACGCCACCGCGTACAGCGGCACCATCGGCCTGCCGATGCCTTCGACCGAGCTCGCGCTGCTGGACGACGACGGCAAGGAAGTGCCGATGGGCTCGCCCGGCGAGATCGCGATCCGCGGCCCGCAGGTGATGGCCGGCTACTGGCAGCGCCCGGACGAGACGGCCAAGGTGATGACGGCCGACGGCTTCTTCCGCACCGGCGACATCGGCACGGTGGACGAGCGCGGCTACTTCCGCATCGTCGATCGCAAGAAGGACATGATCCTGGTCTCGGGCTTCAACGTGTACCCGAACGAGATCGAGGACGTGCTGAGTGCGATGCCCGGCGTGCTGGAATGCGCCGCGGTCGGCATCCCCGACGAGAAGGCCGGCGAGGCGGTGAAGGTGGTGCTGGTCAAGAAGGACCCGGCCCTGTCCGAAGCCGACGTGCGCGCCTATTGCGAGGCAAACCTCACGGGCTACAAGCGGCCCAAGGTCATTGAGTTCCGCACCGAACTGCCGAAAACTCCGGTAGGCAAGATCCTTCGCCGCGAGTTGCGCGACGCCCGACGCTGAACCCTGGCGCCTGCGTTCGTCACTCGCCCACCGCAGCATGACCACGCGCTACATCAAGACCGAGACAGGCCGCCAGGCCATCCGCGACAAGGCGCAGGGCCTGTCGCGGCCGGCGCGCAACCTGCTGTTGATCCTCGATGGGCAGAAGCCCGGCGAGGAATGGGTGCGGTTGGTCAACGGCAGCACGCCGGCCGACCTGCAGCAACTGATCGATGCCGGCATGATCGAGCCGGTGGCCTCCGCCGCTGCCGCGACGCCCGCCCGCACCGCCGCCGTGGCGTCGGCCGTGGCCTCGGCCGTGGCCGGACCCGAGACCGCGCCGCCCTCGGTGCCGCCCGCCGACACGGCCACCCAGTTGCCGCTGGCCGAGCGCCTGCAGGCGGTGGGCTACCGCCACCTCTACGACACGCTGACCGCGCAGGCGCGCCCGCTGCTCGGCCTGATCAAGGGCTACCGCATGGTGCTCGAGGTCGAGAAGTGCAACGGTCCGGACGAGATCCGCGCGCTGGCCCTGCGCTTCGTCGATGACGTGCTGGCCGCCCAGGGGGTCGATGCCGCGCGGCGCATCGCGTCGCAGCTCTGCAGCCCGCCGCCGGCGGCGGCGGACTGAGCCTCGCCCCCGGCCCGGCTGGTGCCGCGGTCTCGGGGCTTCGGGCACACTGCCCGCCCATGCCCCCGCGTTTCTGTGTCGAGCCGCCGCTGCACGCGGGGCTGCAGGTCGATCTGCCCGCCAATGCCGCCCGCCATGTGCAGGTGCTGCGCCTGCAGCCCGGCGCGCCGCTGACCCTGTTCGATGGCAGCGGGGGCCAGTGGTCGGCCGAAGTGCTGCAGATCGGCCGCCGCGATGTGCGGGTGTGCGTGCTGGCGCACGAGGACGCCGAGTGCGAGCTGCCGCGCGCGGTGACCTTGGCGCTGGGCATGCCGGCCAACGAGCGCATGGACGGCTTGATCGAGAAGGCCACGGAGCTGGGTGTCGCCGCGATCCAGCCACTGGTCTGCGAGCGCTCGGTGTTGCGCGTGGCCGGCGACCGAGCCGAACGCAAGGCCGCGCACTGGCAGGCGGTGGCGGCGGCGGCCTGCGAGCAGAGCGGACGCAACCGGCTGCCCGCGATTGCCGCGCCGCTGCCGCTCCGCGAATGGCTGGCCGCGCTGGCAGCGGAGGACGACGGTGATTGCCGCCTGCTGCTGAGCCTGGACCCGCAGGCGGTGCCGCTGCTGCGCCATGCGCGGCTGGCGACAGCGGCCCGGGTGATCACGCTCAGCGGTCCCGAGGGAGGCTTGAGCGCGGCCGAGCAGGCGCTCGCCGCGCAGCGCGGCTTCGGCGCGGTGTCGCTGGGCCCGCGGGTGCTGCGCGCGGACACCGCGCCGCTGGCGGCATTGGCCTGCATCGGGGGCCTGGCATGAACCTCCGCCTGGCCCTGCTGGTGCTGTGCCAGGGGCTGCTGATGGTCAACAACGTGACCTTCATCGCCGTCAACGGACTGGTCGGCCTGGCGCTGGCCCCGGTGGGCTGGATGGCCACCTTGCCCATCACCGGCTACGTTGCCGGGGGTGCGCTGGCCACCGGGCTGGTGGCCCGGCACCAGCGGCGCTTCGGCCGGCGGCGCACGTTCCAGATCGGGCTGCTGGTGGCCATCGCCAGCGCCGGGGTGTGCGCCTGGGCGGCGCTGAGCCGCAGCTTCGCGCTGCTGGTCGCGGCCACGGTCATTGCGGGTTATTACAACGCCAACGGCTCGCTGTACCGCTTCGCCTCGGTCGAGCTGGTGGCGCCGGACTACAAGGACCGCGCGATTTCCTGGGTGCTGGCTGGCGGCATCCTCGGCGCGGTGGTCGGCCCCAACCTCGCGCAATGGAGCCGCGCGCTGCTGCCGCAGCCCTTCGCCGGCGCCTACCTGGCGCTGTGCGGTGTTGGCCTCTTGAGCCTGGCGCTGATGTCGTGCATCCGCTTTCCCGTGCTGCCGGGCCAGGGCCAGGCGCCTGGTGGCCGGCCGCTGCGCGAGATCGTGCGCCAGCCGCTGTTCATCGTCGCCACCGCGGCCTGCGCGATCGGCTACGGCATCATGAACCTGCTGATGGCCGCGACGCCGATCGCGATGCAGCAGTGCAGCCACCCCTTCGCCGCCACCGCGCTGGTGCTCGAGTGGCATGTGCTGGGCATGTTCGTGCCGAGCTTCTTCACCGGCCGGCTGGTGCAGCGCTTCGGCGCGCTCAAGGTGATGGCGGTGGGCCTGGCGTTGAACCTCGGCTGCATCGTCTTCGCCTTGCAGGGCAACGATGTGATGCACTTCCTCGGCGCGCTGCTGACGCTGGGCGTGGGCTGGAACTTCCTGTTCATCGGCGGCACCAGCCTGGCCACCGGCGCCTGGCGGCCGGAGGAGAAGACGCAGGCCCAGGGTGCGCTGGACTTCTGCGTCTACGCGACGATGACGCTCACGTCGTTCGCCAGCGGCGCGCTGGTCACCACCGGCGGCTGGCGGGCGATGAACCTTGGCGCGCTGCTGCCGCTGGCCCTGCTGGGTGCGGCGTTGGGCTGGCTGGCGCTGCGGCCGGCCGCCGCAAGCGCCCAGCCCGGCTAGGGACCACGCGAGGGCGGTCCGGCCCCCGGGTCAGGCCGGCAACCGGCCGTGCAGCAACCAGCAGCGGGCCGTCACCACCAATTCGTTGCGCGCGGCCTGCGACGAATGCGTCTGGTCGGCGTGCGGCATGTCGTGCCGCACGATGCGGCTCGGTGCCGTCAGCGCGCGCCGCCAGGCGTCCGAGCGGGCCACCAGGGCGTCGAACTCCTTGCTGACCATGCTGCGGCCGCTCATCATCAACAACACGTCGCCGCGGAAACGCGCCATGCCGCGTCGCATGCGCAGGATGAAATGCTGGGCCGGGTGATCGGCGTCCTGCGCCTCGTCATCGCGCTGGCGCAGCCGGGCCGTGGCCGAGAAGAAGGCGCCGCGCAGCAGGGTGCCGATGGCCGGCAACGGGTTGTACTGCAGCCTCAGCACCTTGCGCCAGAAGCTCCACTCGCGTGCGCGCTGCGCGAAGTGGTGGCTGATCACCACGCTGTCGGCCGTCTCGGGCTCGTGTACCCAAGGGTTGCTGATCACCATGCCGGTGACTTCCGGGAACTTCCAGGCATTGATCATGATGGCCGATGCGGCATTGCAGCCGCCCCACAACACCACCTGCTGCAGATCCGGCACGGCCTGCCGGAAGGCCTGCAGCGCGCTGCGCAGGTCGGCCTCGACATCCTCGAAGTCGCGGAAGCGGCCCTCGCTGTCGCCGATGCCGCGATGGTCGAAGCGCATCACCGGCACGCCGTCGGCCGCCAGCGCGCGGGCCAGTTGCAGTTGCAGGCGACCGACGCCGCTGCGGTACTGCGGGCCGCCGGCCACCACGATCAGCAGGCCGCGCGCGGCGACCTGTGCCGGCCGGTGCACCATGCCGACCAGCTGGTCGCCTTCGCAATCGAAGACCAGCGGAATCTCCTCGACCGGATCGGCATCCACGCCGCCGCTGCTCATGGCCGCGGCACCATGCTCAGTACGGTGTAGGCGAGCCACTTGAACGAGAACGCCACCATCAGCGCTTCGCGCATGTAGAACACCGCCTCGCGCCGCTGGCCCGCCGAGATCAGCAGCTCGGCCACGGCCTTCAGCGCATAGCCCTTGGCGCGCCGTGCGTGACGCCGCAGCGGCTCATGGCGCGCCCCGAGGATGGCCTTGTCGCAGATGCGCAGCTGGAACAGCTTCTTCTCGAGCTGGTTCACCGCGGTGGAGGCATTGTCCCGGCGCTCGGCGTCGGGGATGTGGTGCTGCGCGACGACGGCCGGGTTGTAGACGATGTGGTCCGCGGCATCGATCGCCCGCAGGTACACGTCGCGATCGTTCTCGTAGCGCAGCGTCTCGTCCATGCCGTCGATGGCTTCGTACAGGGCCTTGCGGTAGATGCTGCAATTCAGGTGGGCAAAGCCGGGGGCCCGCAGCAGCTCGGCCACGTCGACCGGCCGGTTGCCGTCGGCATCGGTGGCCGCGGTGCTCAGCTGCTCCAGACCGGACAGCCACAGCGGCCCGGTCTTGACCCGGCCATCGGCGAACAGCGCGCGCTGGTGCGTGAAGTACAGGTCGACCGGGACGGCGGAGGACCGGATCGCCGCCTGCGCGCGGCGCAGGTGGCCGGGGTCGATCCACAGATCGTCGTCGTCCAGGAAACACAGGTAGCTGCCGCGCGCCTCGGCCGCGCCGACGTTGCGCGCGAAGGCCGGCCCATGGCCCTTGGGGCGCTGCGGCAGTTGCAGCAGGCGCACCCGCGCACGGGCGGCCACCAGTTGCGCCAGGCGCTCGCGCGATGCGCTGTCCGATCCATCGTCGACGACGATCACCTCGAGTTCGTCGAAGTCCTGCGCCAGCACCGAGTCCAGTGCCCGGCTGAACAGCTCGGGTCGGCCGCGGGTCGGGATGATCACGCTGAACAGCGGGCTCGACGGCCCGGGTGCTGCGGTGGGTTCGGTCATGGTGGCGTGGCCTTGGTGTTCGTGCCGCACGATGGCGTGTCGTGCGGATTCTTCAGGCCCGCCGGGCCGAAGGGAACGAAGAAGACCATTGATGCTCATGCGGGCGATGAGCGATGGCGGCGCGAGGCCGCGGTGCCGGCTCAGTTGCCGGCCGGGGCCCTGGGCTCGCGCGCCGAGCCGGCCACCAGGTCGAAGCGGAACAGCCGGCATTCGATCGGGCCGTTCCACAGCGGCGTGCGCTGGCTTTCCTTCAGGCGCAGCGCCTGCGGCAGCTTCATGTCCGGGCTCAGCACGTAGGCGCGCCAGCCGGCGTAGTGGCGTTTCCAGTGGCTGGCCAGCTGGCTGAAGAAGGCGGCCGACGAACCGGCTTCGTCGAAAGCTTCGCGGCTGCCGCGTACTTTGGCGTCCATGCGCTCGCCGCCGCGGGAGCCCTTGGGCTCGATGCGTTCTCCATACGGCGGGTTCAGCATCAACGTGCCCTGTTCGGCCGGCGGCATGCGCTGCAGTGCGTCGGCCGTCTTGAACTCGATCGCGCGTTGCACGCCGGCGCGCTCGGCATTGCGGGTGGCGAAGTCGGTCATGCGGAAGGCCACGTCACCGGCAAAGACCGGCACTGCGGGCGCATGCTGCTGCGCGCGGGCTTCGTCCTTCATGCGGCGCCAGGCGGCCTGGTGGCTGCGGAAGGGCAGCAGCTTCTCGAACGCGAAATGGCGCTGCAGGCCGGGCGCGATGCCGCAGGCGATCTGCGCGGCCTCGATCGCGATGGTGCCGGCGCCGCAGCAGGGGTCGAGCAGCGGGCCGTCTTCGGCGCGGCCCTGCCAGCCGGCGGCGGCCAGCATCGCGGCGGCCAGCGTTTCCTTCAGCGGGGCCTCGCCCTTGGCCTCGCGCCAGCCGCGCTTGAACAAGGCCTCGCCGGAGGTGTCGACATACAGCGTGGCATGCGTGGCCGTGAGGTGCAGCGCCAGCGGCAGGTCGGGCCGGCGGGTGTCGACGCTGGGGCGCTCGCCGGTCACGTCGCGCAACTGGTCGCACAGCCCGTCCTTCACGCGCAGCGTCGCGAAGTTCAAGCTCGGCAGCGGCGAGCGCTGCGCGGTGGTGTCGATGCGCAGGGTCTGCTGCGGCGTGATCCATTCGCGCCAGTCGATGCGGCGCGCCAGGTCGTACAGGTCGTGCTCGTTGCGGTAGCCGGCATGCGCCAGCGGCCACAGCACGCGCTGCGCGAGCCGGCTGTGCAGGTTCAGCCGCATCGCGTCGAGCGCATCGCCATGCACGACGACGCCGCCGCGCGCGGCTTCGACGCCGTGCGGGCGGCCCAGCACGCGCCGGCACTCGTCGGCCAGCAGCGCTTCGACGCCGCCGGCGCAGGGCAGGAACAGGGCGGGCATGTCAGTGGTCGTGGGTCGTGTTTCGCCCCGCGCGGGCCGCGGAACCGGCTTGGCCGGGCCGCAGGCGCGGCCCCCTGGAGGGGGAGGCGCCGAAGGCGCTTCGGGGGT
>CAZXLI010000020.1:0-44997 GCA_964641795.1 uncultured Bordetella sp.
GCCATCATCTCGCCGGACATCACGATGTAGATCTCCTGCGCCTTGTTCTCGCGGATCGGCATCGCGAAGCCGCCGCAGACCACGTCGCCCAGAACGTCATAACTCACATAGTCCACGCCGTCATAGGCACCGTTCTCCTCGAGGAAGTTGATCGAGGTGATCACGCCGCGACCGGCACAGCCGACACCCGGCTCCGGACCACCGGACTCGACGCAACGGATGTCGCGGTAGCCGATCTTCATCACGTCCTCGATTTCCAGGTCCTCCACCGAGCCGGCTTCGGCCGCGAGCGAGAGGATGGTGTCCTGCGCCTTGGCGTGCAGGATCAGGCGGGTCGAGTCCGCTTTCGGATCGCAGCCGACGATCAGGATCTTCTGACCCATTTGCGCCAGCGCGGCCAGCGTGTTCTGCGAGGTGGTGGACTTGCCGATGCCACCCTTGCCATAGAAGGCGATCTGCCGAAGTGAAGCCATTCGAGTACTCCTGGTATGAGTCGATAAAGAGAGGTTGACGAGACATTCAGTCATCGCGATCTCGATGCCGCCTTCGGTGCCTGTGTGGGTCTTCTTATGGAAGGTCCTCGGGGCCTGACATGGGGTCCGCGCACCGGCTCTATCGCAATGGCCGTGCCATCTCCTTCTCGCCACCGCAACTCGTTGATTCAGATAGGAATTTCGTTTTCCCGGCGGCGTTGTGAGCGCGCCGCGGGTTTGTTGAAAAGCCGACAAAGCGCGGCGTGACAAGCCTCACCCGCGACACCCGGCGCGCCGGCCCGAACAGCGTGCCTAGCCTCGTAAGCACGCGGCAGACCGTGCGCCTTCGCGGCCCTGGTACGGCGGTTGCTCTTGAAGGCCCATGAACAGCGCCCTGCCGATCGTGGCGACACCGCCCAACCCGCACCTGCAGCGCTTCGGCGGGCCCGCCGCCGTGACGCGGCTGGTCGAGGCGTTCTACCGCGCGATGGACACGCGGGCCGACGCGCGCACGATCCGCGCGATGCACGAGCCGGACCTGGCGCGCACGCGCGCCGTGCTGGTGGACTACCTCTGCGAATGGATGGGCGGCGAGCGCCGCTACTCCGCGCGGCACGGCCCGCCGGCGCTGCGCCGGCGGCACATGCCCTTCGCCATCGACGACCACGCACGCGACGCGTGGATGGCCTGCATGCGCCAGGCGCTGGCGGAAACCTGTCCGGACGCCGCGCTGCGCGGCGAGCTCGCATCGGCCTTCTTCAAGATCGCCCATCACCTGCGCAACACCGAGACCCACGATCCCCCTGTCATCCACCGGAGCCCTTCATGAGCACCCCTGCCCTGGCCGAACCCGGCCTCGCCGACACCGCCTTCGCCCGCCTCGAACGTGAGGGCCGCCTGCTGAACCCCGTGCTGAAAGGCCCGACCCGCAAGCCCGGCCGCTTCGGCTTCCGCGGCGAGCTGGCATTGCGCTTCTCGGCCAAGCTGGCCGACGAGGCTCGCCCGCCCGAACTCAGCTGCGACCAGGTGATCGCGGTGGCCCAGGCCGGCGACGCCAAGCTGCCGTTCTTCGCCGGCTACCTGCTGAGCTTCGAACACCTGAAGGACGTGGCCGAGGCGCTGGGCGACACGCTGCACGCCGGCGGCAAGTACTTCCTGTTCTGCAACAACATCGACCTGTCGAAGAAGTACCAGGTGCCCTTCAAGGGCGCGATGTTCTACGTGCTGCCGATCGACGAGGCCACCGTCTACAACGAACTGCTCGAACTGCTGTACCTGGAGAAGAACGAACTCAAGAAGCTGGACACCGCGGGCAAGACCGACGCCGTGGCCGACGCGGCGATGAAGTTCGACGTCACCTTCGACACCATCACCTACGCCGAAGGGCTGGCGCTGATGGGCCCGGTGCGCAACCCGAACGAGAACCGTCCAGTGTGAACCTGGCCCCCTAGACGCCTGCGGCGTCGTCCCCCCAAGGGGGAGCGTCCGGCTTGGGGCGGCCCGGCGCCGGACCCCACCCCTGCCTCGACAGCATGTCCGATGCGCACGACCCTTCCCGCTGGTACTCGACCAACCTGGTCGGCATCCCCGCGCCGCTGCTGGGCAGCGCCGCCTTCAACGCCCACCCGCGGCCGCTGCACGTGGCGGGCACGCGCGAGGCCCACGCCGGGCTGTTCGCGCTGCTGGCCCGCAGCGCCAGCGCCGACGAGGCACGTGCCGTGTTCGAGCACTACATGAGCCTGGCCTTCGGCCTGGCGCGGCCGGCGGGCGACGCCGAGCCGGCCGCGCAGGGGCGCCGCTGGCGCGCCAGCTACCTGAAGCTGCTGCAGGGCTGGGGCCTGGACGCCAACGGTCCGGCCGGCGCCGTGCTCAAGGGCTGGGTGGAGAGCCGCTTCGGCATGGTGCCGCTGTTCCACAAGGCACGGCTGGTCCGCTTTCCGTCGGCGGCGTGGGTGGGCTATCTGGAAGAGAAGGCTGCCAGCCGCTACCACAACAACAACATCTTCCAGCAGCTGGACCTGATGTTCGAGTTCTGCCAGTGGATGCTGGCGCGCTTTGCGCTGCTGGGCCCGGGTCCGCGGGTGACCCTGTGGCGCGGCAGCACGCGCTTCGCGGAGCAGCTGGTACAGGGCAGCCTGCGGCAGCGGCAGTGCACGGTGCGGCTGAACAACCTGGTGTCGTTCAGCCTGCGGCGCGAGGACGCGGAGTGCTTCGGCGACTGGCTGCTGCAAGCGCAGGTGCCGCTGTGCAAGCTGCTGCTCGTGCCTGGCCTGCTGAACGACGGCCTGCTGCACGGCGAGGCCGAGGTACTGGCGCTGGGCGGCGAGTATGCGGTGGAGGCGCGGTATGCCTGAGCCCGCGTGCGCCGCCCTGCCCACCCTGCTGGACCGCGCGCTGGGGGCCTACCTGGGCCTGGCCATCGGTGATGCCCTGGGCGCCACGGTGGAGTTCATGACCCCCCGCGAGATCCAGGCCCGGTTTGCCGCCCAGGGCGGCGTGCACCAGCACGTGGTGGGCGGCGGCTGGCTGAAGCTGCCGGCCGGCCAGGTGACCGACGACACCACGATGAGCCTGGCGCTGGGCGAGGCCCTGCTGCGCGGCGAACGCGAGGGCCGCCCGTTCGACACCACGCTGATCGCCGAGGCCTTCGCCGCATGGTGGCGCGGCCGCCCCGTGGACTGCGGCAACACCTGCCGCCGCGGCATCCAGCGCTACCTGCACCATGGCACGCTGCAGGGCGCGTTCAACGAAGGCGACGCCGGCAACGGCGCGCTGATGCGAAGCCTACCGGCCGTGCTGGCCACGCTGGGCGACGAGGCCGCCTTCGAGCGCGTGGCCATCGCCCAGGCGCGCATCACGCACCACCACCCGCTGTCCGACGCGGCCGTGCTGGGCCTGGGCCGGCTGCTGCGCGCGCTGCTGGCCGGGGCCGGGCCGGCCGCGGTCACCGCCTGGGCCGAGGACTTCGTGGCCCAGCACCGCGCGTTCCGCTTCCACCCCTACCCGGGCCGCGCCAGCGCCTTCGTGGTCGACACGGTGCAGACCGTGCTGCACTTCTTCCTGGCCCACGCCGACTTCGAGCAGGCGCTGCTGGCCACCGTGAACCAGGGCGAGGATGCCGACACCACCGGCGCGCTGGTCGGCATGCTGGCCGGGGCCCGCTGCGGCGCGGGCCGCCTGCCGCAGCGCTGGCTGCGGGCGCTGAAGCCTGCGGTGGTGCAGGCGGTGACCGACCAGGCCAGCGCCCTGGTGGCGTTGGCCCTGGCCCCGCGGCCGGCGGCGGCGCCGCCCTTGCCCCTTTCTGCCACCCCTTGACCCCCGAGGTGCCCTCATGCCCCTGTACGACTATCACTGCACAAAGTGCCAGCAGGACTTCGAGCTGCTGGTGCGGGCCAGCACGGTGCCCACCTGCCCGCACTGCGCCAGCACCGCGCTCGAGCGCCGCCTCTCGCTGACCGCGCCGCCAGGCACCAGCGCCGCCATCATCGCGGCCGGCCGGCGCGCCGCCGCGCGCAAGGGCCACTTCTCTAACTACAGCCGGGCCGACCAGGCCAAGGCACGAAAGTGACCCCATGGACCTGGTCTGCAAAGCCACCATGCTCACCCAGGGCGGCCGCAGCGGCACCCTGCAAAGCGAAGACGGCCGCCTGAAGCTCAAGCTCGCCGTGCCCGCCGCCATGGGCGGCAAGGGCGACGGACCCACCCCCGAGCATCTGTTCGCCGGGGCGTTCGCGGCCTGCTTCGAGCACTCGGTGCGCCACATCGCCCGCAAGAGCCACCTGCCGCTGCGCGGCTGCTATGTCGAAGCCGAGCTGTCGATGTTCATCACCTTCGAAGACGCCTACCGCATGGCGCTGTCGCTGACCGTGCACCTGGCCGGTCCGCTGTCGCAGGCCGATGCCGACAACCTGCTCGAGCGCGCCAAGGGCATCTGCCCCTATGTGGACGCGACGAAGAACAACGTTTCGCTGAACCTGAAGGCGCTGCTCGACACCCCAGTGGCTGCCTAGCCCACGACATGAGCGTCCACGCCACCGCCACCGTGCGCCACTTCCTCACCTACCGCGGGGTGGGCCTGCCCTTGACGCTGGTGGAGGAACTGGGGCCGCAGGCCCTGCGCCACCGGAACACCTTCATCCGCGCCGGCTACGACGAAGCCGGACGCCTGCTGTGGGTGGAAATGCTCGTCTACGGCGAAGTGGAGATGCGCCACGACTACCGCTGGCGCAGCGACGGCACGCTGGCCGGCGCCACCCTCCACAGCGCCGACGAAGAACCGCGCGACATCGAGCTGCCCCCACCCTGACGCGTTCCCCTTCCCTTCGAGAGCCCCATGAGCAAACCCCAACGCCATGTCTTCGTCTGCAACCAGCAGCGTCCGCCCGGCCACCCGCGCGGCAGCTGCGCCGCCAAGGGCGCCAGCGCCGTGCTGCAGGCCTTCTGGGCCGAACTGCAGAAACGCAATGCCTACGACACCGTGGCCATCACCTACTCGGGCTGCCTGGGCCCCTGCGAAACAGGCGCCAACGTGCTGGTCTACCCCGAGAGCGTGCTGTACAAGGCCGTAACCGCCAGTGACGTGCAGGAGATCTTCGACAGCCACCTGGTCGGCGGCCAACCGGTCGAGCAGCTGCGGGCGGGGCCGGGCGTGTGGTGAGGGTTGAGCCGGCGGCGGGAGGGGCCCGCGGCGGCCCTCCGACTACTTTGACTCCAAGTGTGTCAGCGGATTGTCGAAATCAAAGCCAAACAGGCGCGGGTTCTCGCCAATCACGGCAGCCGATATGATGTAGAAGACGTAGTCGTAGGTCTCTTGCGGAATGCGATCGCGGTATTTGACTAGCAGCTGCCAGAAATTGCGTTCACGCGGATTGACCGGCATGCTTTGAATCAGCCGAATCACGCGGTCTTCACCCCAGTTGTACGACGCCATCACCAGCAAGCCCGAGCCTTGGGCATCGGTGGCGTACAGGTCTTGCAAATAGCGCGCGGCGGCTTTGGTCGCGAGGTCCCAGCGGTGACGGTCATCACTCGTATCAGGACGCCGCAATTCCACCAACGGTCCGATGCGCAGCCCATATTTGGTCGCGGTCTGCGGAATGAATTGCCACATGCCTTTGGCGATGCCCAGTCTGGTCGGTGGCCCACTCGCGAAGGGATCGAAATCACTTTCCTGCAGCGCCAGATAGAAGAACTGTGGCGGTAGATGGCGCGCAAGCAGCTCCTCGCTGATCTTAGCGGTGTAGCCCTTCTCTTGCGCCGTCTTGATGCCTCGCGCATAGCGCTGCGACGCGCGCCACTTGTCGATGTAGTTGTGCACTTCGTCCGCAAACCCGACGGGCATCGCCAGTTCGCATTCGCCGAAGATGCGTGCGACGCGCAGGATCAAGCGGTCCTGTTCACTCATCTTTGGGTCGTAGGTCTTGAGCGTCGACATGAAGCGGTCGTACTGTTGCTCCAGATTCGTGCGACGCGCGTGGTAGCTACGCAGCTCGGTGAGCGCCGCGGTGTTGTTGGAATCGGCAAAGCGCCTTTCAAGATTCGCAATATCGACATCGAGCGACTTCATCGCGTAGAACAGCTCTTGCGCCAGTTCTTTGCGCTCGTTGAGCTGATAGCGTTGGTAGGCCGCGAACGATGCAATGCCCAGCACCAACAGCGCCAGCGACGCAATCACGATCGCCTGCGTGCGCTTTTGCTTCGCGCGGATTCCGCGATACGCATGGCGTATCAGCATCGTGTGCTCTCCGGCGGGTCGATCATCGCCGCGGGCATCGAAGTAGTGCTTTTGCAGCTGCGCGAGATGCTGCTTTTGGGTCTGTGCGCCAGGCGCGGGGGCCGGTTGAACGGTGGTCGCAGCGGGCGCCGCTTTCGTGGGTGCGGGCGGCGGCGCGCGCGCAGGTACGGTTGGGCGTGCAGGGGCGGCGGGTGCAAATGCGGCGCGCACCGCTGCCGCTGCATCCGATGCGGGAGGTCTGGCCTGAACCTCGAACCGCACTGCAGGTCCATCCAACCCCAATTGCACCATGATGCCGTCTTGCACGGGCACCTCGTGCAGCCGCCGACCGTCGACCACCAAGCCATTGCTGCTGTCGAGGTCAGTGATCCACCATTGCCCGTCCTTGAACTGCCCCTGCGCGTGGTGGCGACTCACGGACGCATCGTTGATGCTGACTTCGCACTCCGCGGCACGACCGATGCGAAACGGCTGCTGGAAACGCAAACGCACCGGGCGCCCCGCTGGGGTGTCAAACGACACGCTCAGCGACACAGGTGCTGCAGCAGGGATGGGCACTCGCAAAGTCTACAGGTGGGACTCGCGCGCCACGCGCGCTGGTGGTCGCTCTTCGTACTTCAGAGTCATGGCGCGACACCCGCCCGACAACCTACTTCCCAGCGTTCCGGAGGCGTTGCAGGATCCTCCCTGTTTCGTTGCCGTCCTCGCGCCCGTCGGCCCAGCGCCGGATGTAGTCGAAGACCTTGCCTTGAGAGACAGTGACCATCTGGCCCCCGTGCAGGCTCGGGATGTTGGCGGGTTCGTTCTTCAGCAGGCCGTTGATCAAGTCGCCATCCCAGCTCGTCACCTCCACCCACATCCATTCGGTGCCGCCATCCGGCGTCGCAAATGGCGCCTTCACCAGGATGTACTCGCCCGGCTGCAAGCCCCGTCTGAAGGCTTCTCGCATACCTGGCAGCTGGGCCTTGGCCGCTCTGCTCGCCTCGAGCAGTTCGTTCGTGTGTCGCACCCGTTGGACTGAATCTTCGAACCCGAACAAGGCACCCAACATCGCCTCCTGGCGGGCGTAGTGATCCGGCCCCGGATACCGATCGAATCTGATCTCGATGAGTCGATTGCGAGGATCCCCGTCCTCCCAGGCTCCCTTCACCAGCGACAACTTGGCGATGGCCGTGGCGTTCGGTTTCAGCGTTGCCAATTGAGCCTGCCCAACGTCTGTGTGCCTCACGGAGCGCAGATCCAGGTCGTACACGCCGCGCGTCGTGATGACTGCGCCTTCGACCATCGCCTGCGCGAAGAGGTTCATCAGGTTGCCGACTGGCCTGTTCGAAGACCAGGAAAAGTCGCTCACGACGACATCGGGCATCCCGAACTTGGCCATGCCGAGCGTGATGGCTCGCACCAGCTTGTCGCTCTTGTAGGCATGGATGACGGTGTGCTGCGAAACGTCTGGCGTTTGACCCACCCAGGAATCGAGCCGCCGTTTGTGCCATTCGTCGGGCGTGAAGATCTCGCGCGTCTCTTCGTCCCACAACAAGCCGTTCGTCTCGCGAGCCACCTGCTCAGCAAGTTGAAGGGCGGCGCGGAGAGCACTTGTCGACACCGATGCCGGGTGTGCGAAATCAAGGATCAATGCTCGTTCGGTGCGCTGGAGCGCTTCCGCCTGATCGCGCGTCAGCCCTCGCCCGAATCGCAGGACCATCTGGAGATCGGGTGGACGATAGTTCTTCTGTGTCGTCGTGTTGAGCGTCGCCGCAAGAACCGCGAAGGCAGGCGGTTTGCCGGGCATGGACGGCACCAGTTTCGGAGCTGCCTCGCCGGTCTGCATCCTTTCCTTCAACACTGTCATCGGCTCGCGCGCGGGCGATTCCGGGTAGTAGATCGCGAACTCGAAGTGGATGTGCTCTGCGCGCAGCGGGCCGGCAGGGATGGGCGTTTGCGCTTGCGCCTGACAGCCCAGGCAGGCAACAGCCATGATCAACAAGGCGTGTCGAACCCAGGGGAGCGCAGTCTTGAGCATGAACCAGGGACCTCCGAGTCGAGCGGTCGATCCTATCTTGCCCGTCCGCGACAGACGAGTCATTCACGGGCCAGGTCGGCCGCGGGGCGCCGAACCGGCAGCTCGGCGAAGGCCTGGCGCTGGTGGCGAAGGTCCAGCGCCCTGGCCGGCTCACTCCGCAGAGAAGCGCAGCGATCTGCCGGCCTGCGCGCTGGCGCAGCGCGACAGCGTGTCGAACAGCTCGGCCCCTTCGCGGTCCAGCCAGCGTCCCTGCACCCGGCGGTAGTGATAACCCCCCTGGCGAGCGGCCAGCCACAGCTCCTGCAGCGGGGGCTGGGTGTTCAGCACGATCTTGCTGCGGTCGGGCAGGGTCAGCTCCAGCAGGCCGCCGCTGCGGCGGGCGTCGATGTCGATCACCGCCTCGTCGAGCCAGCGGTCGATGGTGGCCTCCACCTGCGCCAGCACAGCTTCGGCCTGCTCGCGGTAGTCGCGGTCGTTCGTCATGCGTCTTCAGCCATAGTCGATCTCGAACCACACCGGCTCGCGCCGCCGCAGCTCGCGCAGCAGCGCCAGGGTCTGGGGCACCAGCCCGCTCACGGCGTACCAGATCTCTTCGCGCCGCGGCTGGATGCCGTGGCGCAGCTTGTCGTGCAGCGCGGCCCAGCCGTTCCAGTCCACCTGCAGCAGGCGTTGGTGCAGGGCCGGCGTCACGTTGCCCAGCGTGTGGGCCATGATCAGCAGCTGGGCCTCCACCGCGCGCAGGGTCAGCGCGCTGGCGAACAGCTCGTGCTCGCCTTCCATCTCGCGGGTCAGCCGTTCGATGGCGAAGCCGGTCTCGGTCACGATGTCGTAGAGCGAGCGGTGGTACATGGTCCGTGCCCTGCCCGCTTCGGTCAGCCGGCCGGCGCGCCGGCCCCTGCCTCGGCCAGCCCGCGCCGCACGCGCGCGGCCGCTCCCAGCGCGCCTTCGAGGTAGCCGCCGCCGCTGCGCGCGGTCTCGCTGCCGGCCCACCACAGCCGGCCGTCCCAGTAAGGCACGGCCAGGCGCGGGTCGCCGTAGACCGGATGGCCGACACCGGGCCGCGCATCGTCGGCCAGATCGGCCGCGCTGCAGGTGTCGCGCTCCTCGGCCCAGTCCTGCCACAGCAGCTCGCCCTGCGCACCGGCGCCGAACAGCATCGCGAACTGGCTTTCCACCAGCAGCGGCAGGCTGCGCTGGTACTCGCGGCGGCGCGCTGCGTCCAGGGCCAGGAAGCCGGCCAAGGCACCGGGGCCCGCGCCGGGGCCGGCATCGAACACTTCCGCCAGCACGGCCTGCGGGTGGGTGACCCAGGCATTGCCCGCGTGGGGCGCGTCCCGCCACAGTGGCTGGGCGCAGGCCAGCGCGGCCTTGGCTGCCGCCGCCATCCAGGTGGGCGCTGCGGCCAGGGCCTGCTGCAGTTCGGCCGGCAACGCGGGCAGGAATACCACCTGCGACAGCGCCAGCCGCGGCGGCAGCGCGAGCACCACGCGCCGGGCCTCCACGTGCCGCGGGGCGGTCGCCGGTCCGGTCTGGATCTCCAGCCCGACATGGCCGCCGGCATCGGCCACGCGCAGCAGGCGATAACCGACATGCAGGCGGCTGGCCGGCAGACGCTGCGCCAGCGCGTCGATCAACGCACCCATGCCGCCGACCAGGCGGCGCGCGCCGCCATGCAAGGCGCCGGGGCGGGCAGCCACCGATTCGTCCACGGCCGGACCGGCGCGCCGCGCATCGAAGGCGCGCAGCCGCGGCTCGCGGTTCGGATCGTCCAGCCACAGCAGCTGGCCGGTGTCGGGCTGCGGCCGCGAAGCCAATTCGAGGTCCTCGACCAGACGGGTCATCGACGGCTGCGTGGCCGGCCAGTACCAGGTGGCGCCGAGGTCCACCGCCACGCCGGGGCCGACGGACCGCGTCAGCACCCGCCCGCCCAAGCGGCTGCGCGACTCGAACAGCGCCCAGTCGACACGCCGCGCGTGCAGGCTGTGGGCCAGCGCCAGGCCCGCGAGCCCACCGCCGATGATCGCGACGTCCAGCACGGCGCGGCGTCCGGGTGCCGGTGTCAGAAGCCGGACAGCGCGCCCAGCATCTCCACCGTCACCGGCTCGGTGCCGATGATGGCCTGGCAGGCCAGCCGCGACTTGGAGCCGACGCCGACGAGGGTGTCGAGCTTGCCGTTCTCCAGCGGCGAGATCTTCGACAGGCCCTTGCGCCCTTCGGTGATGAACACATGGCAGGCACCACACTTGGCCTGGCCGTCGCATTTGGTGGCCAGCGCCTCGCCGGCGGCCAGGATGGCCTGCAGCACCGAGCTGCCGGTGGCGGCGTCGAAGGTCTTGCCCGAGGGCTGGAGGGTGAGCAATGGCATGAGCAGCTCCGAAGATGTCCGTGGTCAGGCGGCCACCAGGCCGCGGGTGAGGAGGTCTGCCGCTTCGGCCAGCGGCAGCGCGATGCGCGTGATGCCCTGCTCGTCGAGGAAGCGGGCCTCCATGCGCGTGGGCTCGTCGGGCAGCACCGCGAAATGCGGGCCGGCCGAGCGCTTGAGGATCTGCCGCGCGAAGGCCCGCGGCAACTGGTCGTTGAAGCGGCAGCCGAGGAACACGAAGCCCAGCGCAGTGCGCCGCAGCTGCACCTCGGCCGGGATCGGCGTCTGGATGTCGATCTCGGTCAGCACCTCGACGAAGTCGGTGTCGGAGACCAGGAAGTTGGCCGCCGGCGCATGGCCGCCCCAAGGCTTGTAGAGCAGCGTGCGGGCGCTGATCGGATCCGGGCTGGCCTGGCCCTGCGCGTCGTACCAGCCGACCCAGGTACCGAAGTGTTCGCTCTGGCTCAGGCCCTGCACCTCGCTCCAATCGCTGCGCGCAGCCAGCGCCTGCCGCAGCGTGTCGTCGTACCAGGCATCGACGATGATCGGCGCCGGCAGCGCGGCGATCCAGCGGTGCAGCGCAGAGGGCACGGCCGGTTGCGCGAAGGCCTGCGTCATCGCGTTGACCAGGGTCTTGCGGTGCTTGAAGTTCTCGATGAACTGCGCCGCGGCCGTGAGCCGGTGCCGGATCTTGCCGGGGACGCTCACTTTTGCCGTCAGCACGGTGGCCAGCGCCAGTGCATCGGCCGGCGGCGTTTCCCCCTCGCACAGCGCGAGCAGGCCCGGCCCGAGGTAGGGGGCCAAGGTGCCGGCGCGCAGGCCCTCGATGACGGAGGCAGGCAGCATGTTCACGGTGGTGTGGCTCATGGCAGGTCTCGGATGCGGGAGGAAGGTTTCAGTAGATCGCCGCGCCGGCGCCGACGTTGACCGACGAGTCCTTCAGCGTCTTGACGATGAACTTCACGTGGTCGGGCTCGAGGTGGCCGTGCAGCGGCAGCGCCAGCGCGCGGTCGGCGATGCGCTCGACCAGCGGGAAGGCGCCGCGCTGCCAGCCCTGCTGCCTGTAGTGGAACTGCTGGTGCAGCGGCTGGCAGTACAGCACCGCCTCCACCGATTCGGTGGCCAGGTCCTCGATGATCTGCGCGCAGGCACTGGCGGTGAAGCGCTTGCCCAGGTGCACCAGGTACAGCATCCAGTGCACCTCGTCGACCTGCGGCGCCACGTACGGCGGCTTGATGCCTTCGAAGCTGCGCATCTGCTCCAGGTACCAGGCCTCGACCTGCTTGCGGCGCGCCAGGATCGCGTCGATGCGCGCCAGCTGCCCCGCGCCCAGCGCCGCGGTCGGCTCGCTCATCGTGGCCTGCAGCGGCACCCGCGCGCCGACCGAGACGCTGCGGCGGTCGGCGATCGATCGTGCCCGCAGGTAGCGCAGCTCGGTGGCCAGCGTGTCGTCGTCGGTCAGCACCATGCCGCCCTCGCCGCAGCACAGGGCCGAGGGCTGCGAGAAGTCGAACACCGCCAGGTCGCCGAAACTGCCGGTGAGCTGTCCGCGCAGGCGCGAGCCGATGGCCTCGGTGGAGTCTTCGATCAGCCTCAGCCCGCGCGCATCGGCCAGCTCGCGCAGCGCGGGCCAGGCCGCCGGATGGCCGTTCACATTGCCCGCCAGGATGGCCCGCGTGGCCGGCGTGATGCGCTCGGCCGCGCGCGCCGGGTCGAGGCAGCCCGACCAGTAGTCGATCTCGGAGAACACCACGCGCGCGCCGGTCAGTTCCACCGCATGCGCCACCTGGTGCCAGCCGTAGGGCGAGGCAATCACCTCGTCGCCCGGCCCCAGGCCCAGCACGCGCAGCGCGAGCCAGGTGCCCAGCGTGCCGCTGGCCACGGCCACGGCGTGGCGGCGCCCGACCCAGCGTGCGAACGCCGACTCGAAGTGCGCCACCATGCGCCCGGCCGACAGCCGCGGCTCGCGCAGCGCGGCCTGCACCAGCTCGAGCTCGACCTCGCTGATGTCGGGATCGGACAGCAGCATCCAGTCGTCCGGAACCTGCGGCAGGTCCGACTCGTCGGTGGCTTGCAGCACGGCACTCATCGCCTCAGCCCCGGTCGGCGATGAACAGGCCGACGGCCTGCGCCGGATCGGCGGTCATGGTCCAGCAGTGGCCATCGCTCGCGCCCAGGTACAGGCTGCGCCGCGCGCCGCTGGCGGCCGGGGTCTCGCCGCGCATGTCCAGCGCGTCGACCACCACCACGCGCAAGGGCGCGAAGCGTTCGCGCAGCGCGGCCGCGGCCTCGCGCAGGCTGGCGGCGGCGTCGGCCAGGCTCAGGGCCTGCTGCAGTTGTGCGGCGTCCATCGCGCTCGTCCTCAGTCGCCCGACAGGCGACGCGCTTCGACGGTGATCGGCAGCGAGGTGCCGGGCGCCATTTCCGGCAGCGCCAGCGTCCAGCCGTTGGCCAGCGTGACGGTGCCGCCCCACAGCTCGGCCTTCTCCTGCGCGACGATGGGTTCTTCGAGGTCCTTCTTCGGCACGTAGGCCGACAGGGCACCGGCGGACGAGCGGCGGATCATCACTTTCATTCAGGACTCCTGGGCGGCGGGTTCGGGGCGGGGCGTGGCCGCCGATGCATCGAGCGCATCGGCGGGTGAATCGGTCAGCAAGGGGGCGATCACGCGCGCGCAGGCCTCGATGGCGGCGTCGATCTGCGCGGCCGTGGTGGCGGGGCCGATCGAGAAGCGCACGCCGGCCTTGGCCTGCAGCGGGCTCTCGCCCATCGCCAGCAGCACATGCGAAGGTTGGGTGCCGCCGGCGCTGCAGGCGGCGCCGGACGAGGCGACGATGCCGGCACGTTCGAGCTTGCCGAGCACCAGACCCGCATCCAGCGTGCCGAAGCGCAGGCTCAGCGTGTTGCACAGGCGCTCGGCCTGCGCGCCGTAGACCTGCAGCGCCGGCAGGGCCGTGGCCAGGCCCTGCTCGAGCCGCCGGCGCAGGGCCGCCATGTGCGCGATGTCGGCCGCCAGCGTGGCGGCGCTGCGCTCGCAGGCGGCCGCGAAGCCGACGATGCCGGGCAGGTTCTCGGTGCCGCCGCGGCGGTTGCGCTCCTGCCGGCCCGACAGCAGCGGCGGCAGTGCCAGGCCCTTGCGCACGACCAGCGCGCCCACGCCCTTGGGGCCACCGAGCTTGTGGGCCGAGACCGACATCAGGTCAACACCGCTAGCGCTGAACGACAGCGGCCACTTGCCGGCCAGCTGCGTCGCGTCCACATGCATCAGCGCGCCGGCGGCATGGGCCAGCGCGGCGATCTCGCCCACCGGCATCAGCACGCCGGTTTCGTTGTTGGCTCCCATCACGCTGACCAGCGCGACGTCGGCGGCCATCAGCGTGCGGGCCGCTGCCAGGTCGATGCGACCCTGGCCGTCCACCGGGATCAGGTCCACCGCCACGCCCTCGCTGCGCAGGCGCTGTGCCAATGCCAGCAGCCCGGGATGCTCCACGGCCGACAGCAGCACGCGTCGCCGCGCGCCTGGCGCCTTCAAGGCACCGAGCACGGCCATGTGGTTGGCCTCGGTGGCACCGCTGGTGAAGATCAGCTCGCCATGCTGGCAGCCCAGGTACGCGGCCACGCGGGCCCGGGCATCGGCCAGCAGCCGCCGCGCGGCCTGGCCGGGCTCGTGCGTCGATGACGGGTTGGCCCAGCCGAGCTGCAGCACGTCCAGCATCTCGGCCACCGCCTCCGGCACCGGCGCGGTGGTTGCGTTGTGGTCGAGGTAGACGAAGCTGCTGACGCTGCTCATTGCCAGTACTCGCGTTGCGGGTCGGCGCACAGCTGCGCCAGTGCGCCGGCCAGGCTCAAGCCAGCCGCCTTCAGCACCCAGCGGCCCTGCGCGTGGTCGCGTGCATGCAGCTGCCAGCCACCGTCGGCGCCCGGCACCAGCCAGGCGATGGGGATCTCGCCACCGCTGCGATCCACCGTGCGCGAGCAGTTCGGGCTGATCACCGACCAGCCCGGCCCTTCGCGCTGGACGCGCGGACGCACGTAACGGTAGCGCTGGCGCCGCCCCAGCGCCCGCTGGATGCGCACGCCGGAGATGTCCACCACGGCATTCATTCAGCCACCTCGGGCACCGGCACCGGCGCGATCTCTTCCTCCAGGCAGCCCAGCACCGCGACGCCGAAGTCGACCATGTACACCGGGATGTTGGCTTCGCTGTGGTGGCCCACCTGGACGATCTCGCCCGGCCCGCCGGCCACCACCAGCAGCACGTCCTCCGGTGCCTCGGGCAGGCTGCCGTCGTTGTACAGGTCGACCGCGGCCACCACCGCCTGGCCCCACTGGAATTTCGGTTCGCGAAGGTCGATCATGGGTCGGCTCCGACAAGGTCAGCGAATCTGGTCGATCAGCGAGGCGCGCTCGCCCAGGCGGGCCAGCACCTCGTCGGGCAGGTGGTCCAGCGTGCACAGTTCCTTGGCCCGCATGCCCACGCGGTGGCCGCTGTCGGTGAACTCCACCGCGTAGATGTAGAACTGCTGCAGAAAGGTGCCGATCGAGCGCACGAAGCCGACCTCGCCCTTGGCGACCAGCACCTCGCCGATGTCCTTGCCGTTGTAGGTGCCGTCGTTGCGGATCACCGAGCGGCTGATCACCCGCTCGCCCATCGCGAAGCGCGGCGGCAGCGCGATCTCGATGACGTCGTCGTCGCGGTTGATGTCAGCCATGGCTGGGCTCCAGTTCGGCCTTGCGCGCGGCGGCACGCTCGCGCACCTCGGCCTCGACATCGCGCAGCAGGCCTTCGAGCACGTGGCCGATGGCGCGGCCGGCGGCTTCCCAGCGCACCAGCCAATCGGCATCGGTGCCGCAGGCGTGCAGCAGCGGCACCGGCAGGCGCTGCGCGGCGATGCGGCGCACCTCGGGCGCCGGGTCTTCCACCAGGCGCCACAGGGCCGGCATCGGCAGGCGGCGCGCCACTTCCAGCCGCACCTGCAGGTCGCTATCGTGCATCATGAGCGGCAGCAGGCCTTCGGGCAGGCGGCGGGCGACGGTGGCACGCACCTCGTAGTCGGCGTCGTTCAGCATCGCCGGCAGCTCGGCCACCGACAGCCGCTGCGCGACGCGGATGCGCACCTCGCGGTGCGGGTCGTCGCGCAGGCGCGACAGCAGGCGCTGCGGCACGCGCAGCGCCAGCTGCAGGCGCACGGTTTCGTCGGGGTCGTCCAGCAGCGCCGGCAGGCGGAACAGCTCGGCATGGCGCGCGGCGATCGCGCGCACCTCGAAGTACGGGTGCGCCAGGTGCTGGTTGGCCTGCGCCGGATGGGTGCGGAAGAAGCGATCGATGCGGCGCGCATAGGCGTCCTGCAGGCAGCTGTGGCCGCGCTCGCAGCCGCCGCTGCGCTGCAGGTCCGCGTGCACGCAGCGCGCGCAGGTGGCGGCGTCGATCGGCGCGCCCTGCCAATCGATGACCGGGATCTCGCCGGCCGCTGCGGTGGTGGATGGCATCGCCTTGCGCCTCAGGCCGTGGCCGGCAGCCGCGCCCAGGCCGCCGCGCCGGTGGCCTGCACATACGCCGCGGGTTCATCGTCGGCGTCGCTCAGCGCCTGCGCGCAGGCCCGCTGGCGCACCGCTTCCAGCACCGCGCCGCCGACGCAATCGTCGGGATCGAGCGCCCGCAGCAGCGCCAGCGCCTCGCGCGCCTCTTCGGCATCGTCCATGCGCAGGCTCAGGTAGGCGTAGCCCTTCAGCACGAACAGGTAAAAGCGCGTGCGGGCATCGTGGCGGGCTTCCGGCAAGGGCTGGGGCGGCACCTCGCGCCACACCGCCGGCAGGCCGAGCGCCCGCGCCCCGATCACCAGCGCACGGCGTGCGATGTCGCGCGCCAGCGCCAGCCGGTGGCCGTAGAAGTGGTGGCGATAGAACGCAATCAGCACGGCCGGATGGTCCGGTGCCAGCGCGTCGGCGCGCTGCAGCGCAGCCATCGCGCGCACCGGGTCGGCCCACTGGGCGCCGGCCTCCTTCAACGCGCCCTCCACCGCGGCGGGCACGGCCAGGCCGAGCACCGCGGCATCGAAGTCGGCCATTGCCTGCATGCCGGCCTCCTGCCCGATCAGCGCCGCTTGATCGACGCCAGCGACACGCTGGCCTCGGCCGGTGCCTGCGCCTCGCCCGAGCTCGAGCAGCCGCAGGCCGCCGCATTCGGGTTGAAGAAGGTCAGGCCCGATTGCGTGGGCATGTCGGCGAAGTCCACCGTCACGCCGTCCAGCAGCAGGCGGCTTTCGGCGGGCAGGAAGACCCGCAGGCCGTTGACCTGCAGCTCGGCGTCGCCGCCGCGCGGCGCGGCCTCGACGCTGAACTCGGACGTGTAGCCCGAGCAGCCGCCCGGGGCCACGCTGAGGCGGAAGCCGCCGGCCGGGTGCTCGGAGAAACGCACCATGCGGCGCATGAACTTCTCGGCTGCCGCGGTGACGGTCACATTGGGCGCTAGCATGACGGTCATACCTTCTTGATGCAGCCGTCGACCGGGCACACCGCGATGCACTGCGGCGTGTCGAAGTGGCCTTCGCACTCGGTGCACTTGGCAGGGTCGATGATGAAGGTGCCGCCCTTCTCGCGGATGGCGACGTTGGGGCACTCGGGCTCGCAGGCCGAGCAGCCGGTGCACATCGAGGCAATGATCTTCAAGGCCATGGTGGGTCTCCTGCTGGGTGAATCAAGCCGCCGCTTCGGCACTGCCGGTGAACGCGCCCTGGCGGATGCGGGCGTCGCCGCGCGGCACATGCGTGATCGCCCCGCGGGCCACGCGCCCGCGGTAGTCGGCAAACCACGACAGCGCCGCCTTCTCGATGAACTCGTGCGCGTACTGGTCGACCGGCTCGATGCCGGCCGCGGCGAGTTCGTCACGCGGGCAGGCCCCGATCTTGGCCACCAGCACCGCATGGCAGTCGTTGATCGCGCTGACGATCGAGGGCAGTTGCTCGTCCTCGCCATAGCCGCCCTGGCAATAGAGGTCCACACGGCGATGGCCGACAAACAGCGCTTCAGCCTGGCTCACCTCGAAGATCTGGAACTCGGTGGCATGGCCGAAGTGCTGGTTCACGCGGCCCTGGCCTTCGGTGGCCACGGCCACCAGCACCTTCATCGTGGGGTCGACGCCATCGTCGACACCGGCCGCGGCCAGCGCAGCCAGCTTGGCGTCGTGCTGCGCCTGGCGCTCCTGCTCGACCTGCTGCTGGTAGTGGCGGCGCTTGTCGAGGTCGTAGACGATTTCCATCTCCTCGATCTTGTCGAGCGTGAATTCCTCGCTGCGGTCCTCGCCGAGCAGTCCCACGGCGTCGGCGCGGCACTGGCGGCAATGGCGCATCAGGTTCGCGCCGCCCATGCAGGCGTCCTGCACGGCCTTGAGTTCCTGCGCGCTCGGGCCGCGCTGGCCGTTCAGGCCGAAGTAGGTGCCGTGCTCGGGCTCGCTGATCAGCGGCATGATGTTGTGCAGGAAGGCACCGCGCTTCTTGACCTCGCGGTTCACCTCGATCAGGTGCTCGTCGTTGATGCCGGGGATCAGCACCGAGTTGATCTTGGTGAGCACGCCGCGCGCGGTGAGCATCTCCAGCCCCTTCATCTGCTGCTCGTGCAGGATGCGGGCGGCCTCGTAGCCGGTGACGCGCTGGTGGTTCCAGAAGATCCACGGATAGATCTTCTCGCCCACGGCGGGATCGACCATGTTGATGGTGATCGTGACGTGGTCGATGTTGTACTTGCAGATCTCGTCGACCATCTCGGGCAGCGCCAGGCCGTTGGTCGACAGGCACAGCTTGATGTCCGGCGCCTCGGCCGCCAGGCGGCTGAAGGTCTCGAAGGTCTTCTTCGGGTTGGCCAGTGCGTCGCCGGGGCCGGCGATGCCGAGCACGGTCATCTGCGGGATCTCGCTGGCCACCGCCAGCACCTTCTTCACCGCCTGGTCAGGCGTGAGCTTCTGCGAGACGACGCCGGGGCGCGACTCGTTGCTGCAGTCGTACTTGCGATTGCAGTAGTTGCACTGGATGTTGCACGCCGGCGCGACGGCCACGTGCATGCGGGCGTAGTGGTGATGCGCCTCTTCGGAATAACAGGGATGGTTCTTGACCTTGTCCCAGATCTCGGGGGGCATGTCGTCCGGTCCGCCGGACGAGCCGCAGCTCGCCTTGCCGGCGCCGCCGCTGGTGCCACAACCGCCGCCGGTCTCGATGACCGGGCTGACGACCTGCTTGCCTTTGCGCAGGTCGCCGATCGAAACGAATGCCGTGCCGCTGAACATGGAGGTCTGCCTCGTACGCAGTGGGGTTGACGACCCCTTTGCGAGACCCGTGCCAACAGCAAATGGCTTATGAATCAGTCACTTGGCGCTCTGGCGGCATGTCGGGGAGGCAACAAACCTTACACGCCGGCGCGTCGACGGCGCAGCGGGCGGCCGCCGTTGATGCGCCACTGGCTGGAAGCAAGGCGTCGGCGTCAGGCGTCGTTGACCGTCTCGTGCTGGGCCGGCAGCAGCACCTCGAGCGGCTCACAGTCTTCGGACCATCCGACGACCGTGTGCCGGATACCCGGAGGCTGCACCCACGACAAGCCCGCCTGCAGGCGGCGCACGCCGACGCCCTCGAACTCGGTCTCGAACCACCCCGTCAAGCAGTACACCAGCTGGAGCTGCAGGTTGCGATGGTGGCGCACGCTGAGTTCGGGGCGAAACGGCGCGGTCATGCGGATCACATGCGCCTGGGCCAGACCGTTCGTCGCATCCGCGACCCCGAGATCGCGGTAGGCGGAGTAGTCCCGCAGGCCACCGCTCTTGAATGCCCGCTTATCGTGGTGGCTGATCTCGAATTGCTGCTGCGGTGACTCAGGCGTGGTCATTCGAACTCCTTGTGGCAGCGGGACGCCGCTCGGCGAGACGAGCTGCCGCATCGACGCGACCGTCCTTCAGGTAAGCGGCCAGCAGGGTCAGGTACACGAGATGGTAGTGTCGCAGTAGCGCGTGGCCGTGGACAATGGACGGCATGATTCCGCTGCACGTCCAACAGAACTCAACCCTGTGCGGGGCGATCAAGCGCCTGCACTTCCCGCTGGAGGTGATGCTGGTGTGCGTTCGTTGGTACGCGGCCTACCCGCTGAGCCTGCGCAACCTGGAGGAGATGATGGCCGAGCGCGGCGTCTTCGTCGACCACGCCACGGTCCATCGCTGGGCGCTGAAGATCCTGCCGGTGCTGGCCAAAGTCTTCCGCCAGCGCCAAGTTGCCGTCGGCAGTTCGTGGAGGATGGATGAAACCTACGTGCGCGTTGGCGGGCAGTGGAAGTATCTGTACCGCGCGGTCGACAAGCTCGGCCAGACGGTGGACTTCCTGCTCACTGCCCGGCGCGATGTGGCGGCTGCCCGCCGGTTCTTCGCCCAGGCGATCGACTCGCACGGCGCACCGCAGAAGGTGACCATCGACAAGAGCGGCGCGAACACCGCTGCCGTGCTGAGCCTGGTCGCTGACAGCGGCCTGCAGATCGAGCTGCGGCAGTCGAAGTTCTTGAACAACGTTGTGGAGCAGGACCCCCGGGCGATCAAGCGGCGAACGCGACCGATGATGGGCTTCGGTCGATTCCACACCTCGGTCAAGCTGATCGCCGGCATCGAGACGATGCACGCCATCAAGAAGGGGCAGTTGACCTGCCATCAAGGATTGGTCGTGTCCGACGCGCCGCTGCTATCGCCGCCGCTGCTATCACTGAGATGAACCCGACACTCGCAGGAACATCGCGAAGCCTTCGCGAACGTCTTCACCTGGGCGACCGCCGGTAGCCACGAACGACCGATTCATAGTCACGAGACGCGACGACTGTGGGCTTGCCTTCGGGCATCTCTAAGGCGGGCCGTCGGACCGGTATGGGTCGAATCCGGGTTATCACGAGAGCCCGGCGACAACGCACATGTATGTCGAAGCGGAAATGGCGATGAAAGCGCGGGCGCTGGCGCGTCTGAAGGCGCCGGAGCGGCCGGTGACCACGGTGACAATTAGCCCGCGTCGATCTTCGACCAGGTCTTCGGTCCCACGATGCCGTCGGGTACCAGGCCCTTGCCGCGCTGCCACTCTCGCACTGCCGCCTCGGTGCCGGGGCCAAACAGACCGTCGACAGGCAGCAGGCCCAGCGCGCGCTGCAACGCCTCCACCAGCGGGCCGGCACTGCCGCGGCGCAGCGTGGCACGGGGTGGGCCGCCCGCGGCCGGCGGCCCTGGCTCGACGGCGGGGATTGGTTGCGGCAGCGGAGCGATGCCGGCGAGGATGTCAGAGACCTCGCGCCGGAACCCCACCATGTCGAAGAGCGGGTCGGGCTTGCGGCCGGCGGGCAGCGCGAACTCCTTGTGGCCGACACACCAGGCGTCACTGCGTCCACTGTGGCTCAACAGGGCCGCACATCCGCGACGCAGCGCGTCCATCTGCACGTCGGGCCATGGGTGGTCGTCGGCTTGGCCGGTGTTCTCGCACTCGATGCCGATGAAGCTGCTGTTGCCCGTGCTGACGCCCTTCCATGCGCCGACGCCCGCGTGGTTGGCGCGGCCCGCCGCGACGACATAGAAGGTGCCGTCCCGAGCCAGGCCGAGGTTGCAAAGCGGCCCGGGCAGGTCGGACCTGCCGTTGATCAGCGTCTTGAGACTGGGCATGTTCCCTGCGCGCGGGCCTGCCGTGTGGTGGATCATCACGCCAAGCACGGAGCCCATCTCCGCTCGTCCGCGCGTGGCCCACCCGTCAACCTCCGCTACCTTCAGCCCGGCGACTTCCAGGACCGCCGGCATCCAAGTCAGCGCGAACGCCATATCAGCCTCCAGTGCTTGTCGGCGCGGCGGCAACGCCCCCGCGGCTAGGAGGCAACTCGGCATCGGGCGTCGGGTCGGTGATTGGGACATCGCAGCCGTCGACGTGCGCCTCGGCGTCAGCGGTGGTTGGGGCCGGGGGACCGGCCGCTGCCTTGTTTTTCTCCGCGTCTTGCTCTTTCTTGCTCGCCTGCTCGGCCTGGCCACGCAAGGCAAAGTAGAAGCTGGTAACGGACGTCATCAGCGTCCCGACGAGGACCAGCAGTTGCTTGGCGATGTCGCTCGCACCCGCAGGCGGCGTAGCACCCTGCATGCGGAGATCGAACCGCTGATCGCCCTCCGCGCACACGCCGTCCTTGGGCACCGATGCGGCGCAGGCCGCGGGCACCGCCTCGATCACACGCTCGGGTGCCTTGGCCGCCATCTCGTCGCGTTGTGCCTTTGTCATGCCCTGCAGCAGGTAGCTCGACCCGAGCATCGAGTGGAACAGCATGATCGAGATGATCGCGAACAACACGATCAGCGACAGCGCGATGGCCGCGCGGATCGAGCCCGGTGGCAAGGCCAGCGCCTCGCCCTTGTCAGTGAGGCCCAGGCTGCGGAACAGCATGGCCACGAGGGCGAGCGTACCGAACAGAATGATGATGCCGAAGATCGCGAGCATCGGCAGGCCCACCAGGCGCATGCCGTCGAACCACTTGAGTGCCAGGCCCAGCATCAACGCCGTCGCTGGCACGACAACGAGCGCGAGGCCCACCCCAAGGCCCCCGCTGCCGAAGATTCGGCTCAGCAGATCACGCGCTTCGGGAGTCGGCGGGCAGTTTGTATCGTCACCGTCCGGCATATCGGTCTCCTCGGGTCGGCCTCGGCAGGTGTCCGGGACGATGTCTCAACCGGGTGGTATGGACATCCACTCGGTTGTTGAAGGCGAAGCGGTTGCGAGCGGTCGTCGCGTCGCCAGAGCCCATAGAACAAGGCATGCTGTGCCCACAAGGCACACGCTCATCATTCGCCCTATGTGGGCACATCCAGACCTGTGAGGAGGCCCTATGCCCAAGAACATCGTCTTCTGTGCCGACGGAACCTGGAACGGCCCCGGTGAGGGTAATGAAGCGCAGGAAGTAGCCGCACGGCCACCAGCTGACAAGGCTGCACGAGCATCAGTCCTGATCCGAGCTATTCTTGTCGCCGCTACCTGCACACGGATCACGCAACGCTTTCGCGGTGTTGAGCGGACGATCCACCAGGCACTCCTCCTCGGAGAGCGGCCCGATCTCAGCGCGCAGTCTCACGAAAGCTTGCCATGCTGGTAAGGCCGACCCGAGGCCGTGCGCCTTGGGCTCGAAGCTCCGCGTGTTAGCGCCCAGGGTCGCCACTGTGGGCGGGCCGAGCGCCTGACCGGCGCTGCTCGCGGCGGGGCAAAGTCTTGGTCATGCGTTCTCTCCCGATCACCAGGATTGGTCTTGCACAGGCTGGGCCTGCAGTTCGATGGCGCTGCGGGTGTCCTCGCCTCTCGCAAATTGCAGACTCTACTCACATCAGCACTGCAGCCGCATCGACGACCCCGCCCTAGTCGCAGTCCGAGGGTTGTCCACGGCGCGGCCCGGTCGGCGCTCACGACGAACCGGCCGGGTCGGGCGGTGGGTCAACCCGTCGCGGAACCGAGGTGTCATCGTCCCCACCCTGCACTCAGCCCTAGCCTATTTGCCGATGCCGCGCGGGAAGCGCCGAGGCCCTGGCGCGCTCGGGAAAGCTCCCACGGATAGCCCTGGCAGCCCGACCCGGCGGCTGGCTGCGCGCATCATCACTGAGCCTGTCCTGGCACGGCCGTCGCATGACCTTGCCGGGGCCGGGATGCACCAAATGCCGCGCAGCGCACAGTCCCCTGCCCTACTTGAACAGGTTCGGGCGCGCAGAAGCCACATCGGCGACCCAACTGCGCAAGTGCTCGTCTTCGAACGCATAGCGGCCGCGCAGCTCTCGCTTGGCGAGGATCCCTTTGGTCTCGAGCTGGGCGAGCGCGTTGTGCACTGACGCCGGCGGCAGTGCTTGTGACTGACCGAGACGACGAGCGATCCGCTCGCGCGTCTCGCGCGCGAAGAGCTTGGACTCATGCGCCACCTCGACCAGCACCGACCGCTGGAGCATTGAGCAGTCCGCGAACTGAGCCTCGAACCCGAGGTCGGGTTGGTTGCGCTGCTTGAATGCCGCGAGCCCGTCGGCCACTTGTGCGCCGGTGGCCTCGGTGATCATGAACCGCGCGAAGTCGATCATTTCGCCGGGACGGTGAAGGAGCTGACCGAAGGCCCAATCAAGTTCAGCCAAGGCGATGTCGCGCCCGGTGATGGCCTTGATCCGCGCGCCCACAAAACCCACGAAGCCGATCCCCAGCAGCGGGAAGTCCATGTGCGCGGCCAGCTTGAAGGCGGTGCGGCTGTGGTCGCCCACGAGCGCGGTGAGCTGGGCTTTGGAGGAGCCCGTGAAGAGCAACAACAAGCCGCCAGGATTGCTGTTGAACAGCGCCCGGATCGCCTTCATGGCCGCGTCGCCGGCGCCAGCGCGAACAAGCGTCTGGGCTTCGTCCAGCATCATCAGCACCGGTTGGTCCGGCTGCAGCCGCCTCAGCTCCGCGAACTGAGCGGCAAGCGCGGCTGCCGGCTCGGTCGGGAGGGCCAGTGCCGGCGGCGCAGCCAGGCCGACGCTCACACCAAGCGCTCCGACCGAGGTGACCGGGGTGCGCAGGTTGCTGGTCTGGATGGATCGAAGCGTTGTGGACAGCGCCGTGTTGATGGCTCCCAGGGGATCCGGTTGGCCCCACAGGTCGGCATACAGCACGCCCCAACCTCTGTTCCGAGCTTCCTCAAGCAGGTCGTGCATGAGGAAGTGAGTCTTTCCTATCTGGCGCGGGCCAAACAGGGCCAACGGCCTGCCCGGCGCATCGGCGAGCAGCGCCGCATAGTGCCTGGCCTCTTGATGCCGTTCAAACCGCCAAGGATCCGGAAGCGTCATGCCCAGATTCTTCCATCGCGACCAGGAATTTCCAAACGCTCGGAAATAGATAGAAATCGGCGGTCGACGTTGAGCCCGCGCTCCTGCAACTGCACGACAGCCGCACATGTCGCTTGAATTGTGAGTGAGCACCCACAACTTACATACAGGACCCCGACCTGCGACCACTGCCTAAACTGACGATCGCCAGATGCCAAGGACCTGGTGTGCCCAGCGGATCACTGGGTCCCGCCCGCCCGATGGGTTGCCCACGGCCGCCAGGGGTCGGCGCAGGAGCCCCAATCAGGAACCGCTTGAAGAACCGCGCTGCTCCCTGAACCGGCGAAGGACACCGTAGAGGGTGTGCGCGCTGATGCCGGCAAGGGCGAATGCGTGCAAGTCCGGCACCCGATGCGACATGCCGGCCGGCTCAGGGCTGGCCTCGCCGCCCTTCGAGCCAGCGGCGTGTGCCTTGCCATGGCGACCGGTGGCTCGCAGCATCGCGGCGGCGCCTGGTTGCCGGGCGTCGACGTCGCAGACCCTCCCCACGAGGTACGCACCGCGATTGCATTCACTCGTGATGTCGCGACTCAGCCCCCGATCGACCAGATGCTGCCGCAGCGCTTCGACAGCTGCGGGCGGCAGGTGGACTTCACGGGTTCGGGCACCCGGGCCACGGACCGTCAAGATGCAGCCTGTCAGATCATTGGCGCTGTGCGAACGGTCCTCCGCCCACCTCAGGTCATCGACTGTCGCGCTGGAAGCCTCGCGCGGAGACAGCCGCCCTGCTGCCATCAAGCGCAGCACCCACACCAACCTGACCGTGCGCGAATCTGACGGCTGCTGCTGCAGTTCAATGGCCTCGGAGTGATGCTGCCCATGGGGAAGCCGAGGGCTTGATTTGCGCGGCGCGGGCTGTCGAGGGGACGAACGAACCGCCCGCCATGGGTTGTTCTCGACATACCCGTGGTCGAGCAGGAACTCAAAGAGCTGGCTCAGTGCGACTCTTGCAGCGCGCTGCGCTGCCGCCCCCAACGGACCCTCGAATGGTCGCCACAGCGGTGACCAGCGCTCACGAGAGCGAGGTCCGCACCATCGATCACGGGGTTGCGGATCGGCCAGGAACGCGACGTAGGCTGCGCAGTCCTCGGCCGTGAGCGACGACAACGGCTTTTGCCGAACGAGGACCGCCCACAGCAGGAGCCTTTCGGCTTCCTTGCGGTAGCACCGCTGGGTGGCACTGAGCTCGGAGGATGCGGCATCCAGTACCCCGCTGATCGAGACCCGGTCTCCGAACGCACCCGGGCCGCCGCACGGCGGAGCAGGCACCCACTCTCGGTTCGAGATCTTTGGTTCAACGGTTCCGCCCTGCCCCAGGCGACCCAGCCAGATGGCAATGGCCTGGATGTCGTTGACCGCATCGACCCGGCACATCTGCGCAGGCTGGCGATTGGCGCCGAGGCTGCCGTCCAGAGCGGGCGGCAGGTAGAGCTTGTTCAGGGGACGGATCGCGGTGGCTGGTCGGACCACCGCATTCAGGTCACGCCGGTCGACCGCTTTCCGAGGCATCGCCGTGTGGGATCCGAGCACCAGCCCGGTGGTGAGCTCGTGGTCTCGCATCCAGGCTTCGATCCGTTGGGCCTTGGTGGTCCCCAACGCGCGCAGCGGTACGTACCAGCGCCTGCCAATGCCGTTGATTCGGTCAGCGAGCTGTTGGAGGGTCAGGATGCCACCGGCTTCCAGGCGACGGGCCAGGTCCGGATTGAGCCAGGCGCTCACCGGGTCCGCGGCGGCGGGTGGCTCAGCCACCAGCTGTTCGAGCCACGACAGTGCTTCGAGTTGGCGCTGGACGATGCGCTCACGGCGGCGGCTGCGTTTGAGGTCCGCCCGTGCATCATCGCCCTGCTCTGCCAGGTACTCGGTGTAGGCCTCCAACTGCTCGGCATGGCTGAAATCCTCCAGGCCGCGTTCGAGGGCGAATTCTTCAAGGGACAGTGACGGAGGCTTGGCGCGTCCGGAGGCCTTGGCCGCGGCGGCGGCTCGCTCCAGGTCCAGGCGAACCAGGCGCGCAGTGGCGAACCGGCCGTGGCGCTTGGCCGCGGCGGCGAACTCGTCGCGGATCCAATGGAGGGTCGAGCGAACTTGCCGGGCATCCCCGGGGTTGCCCTCCGTCCGCAGGTACCGGTCCCAACTTTGCCGGGGGTCCAGGCCCTGCACCACCGCGCGCATGAACGCGATGTGTCTGATGTGGAGCTTGCGGTGGCCGACGCGCCGGTCGGCCGGGGATGCCGGGGCGATTCCGTGGCCCTGCGCGCCGATGGCGACCGGGATGGGGCCGGGCCCACCGCCCCCGCCCAGGGGTGCTACCGAGATCGGGTCGGGGCGTTTCAGACCAGCGTTGGCCGACTCACTCATTGGCTGCAAGCGTCCCGAAAACAGGAGGCACCGAACGGCCGGTTTCCGCGCCAGTGTCGGCCACCCGCTAAGTGCTTGTCGTTAAAGGACATTCGAAGTAGCGATGCCCAGGCAATCAACTTTGGCAAGTAGATAGTGAATGGATGATATCTAGGTTTCATGCCTGTTGGGGTGTCCGGCGCTGGATGGCGGCCCGCCCTTCCGGACGGCTTCGATCGGGAGTTGCTTCGTCCGCCCCACATCGGGTGTCATCCTTGACGACGGCTCGGTACCCAACTTCGACTGCCGACCCACCTGGGCATCGGTGTCGTCCATCCGCCCCGAGTGGGCAGCCGGACGCTGGCGTCGACGGAGAACCTCGGCCAGGACGGCAGCGTCCGCGCGGTCCGGCTCTGAACGGTCGCTCCATCGACGAGGCCGGTTCGTTCGGTCATCATCTTCCTTGGAGGCGGAAGGCTTGAGCAGGTCGGCGGCTGACCAAGCGGGCGCACGCTGCCCGGGGGCTGGCCGCCGCGGCCGGAGTTCTGCTTCAGTGCCCAAAGGCGAAGGGGCCGGAAACCAGGTTTCCAGCCCCTTTGGAGTCCCGTGCCTCTTGGGGTCAGGCGGCCGCGATCTTTGCGATGGCAGCGATCAATGCATCGGCATTTTGCTCGGTCACGGTGCCGGGCAACATGGTCAGGACTGCTCGCCCCTTCGCATCCCAGGTGAGCCGCCCGACAAGCTTGTCGTGGGACCTGATGTCACGTGCGCCTGCGCCAGGCACGCGCTGCTTGCCGACCAACGCTGCCACCACGGCGCCGGCTGTCATACGGTCCGACTGGCGCAGCTTCTCAGCGCGCCTGAGGACCGCCTTGCGGTCAGTGGACATGCACGTGTTGAGCTCTTCGGCATGGCGATAGGTGATCTCCAGCGGCGAACGGAAGCACTGAACGATGGCCTCTGGCAAGTCCGCCACCGTGACCGCCTTGCGCACCCAGGTGTGGGAGACACCCAGGTGATCGGCCAGCCGGCGCTGCGAAGGAAAGAGCCCTTCGTCGAGCGCGCGCTTGTACATGCTGCCCTGCTCCCAACCCGTCAGGTCGGCGCGGTGCCTGTTCTCGCGGTCCATCAACGCGAAGAGCTCGAGATCAGGCAGCGCATCGGTCCACACATAGCCCAGCACCGGCAGCCCGAGCTCAAGGCAGGCGCGGTGCCTCCGATGACCAAAGATCAGTTCATATTTGCCTGGCTGCCCTTTGATGGGACGAACCAGGACAGGCTGGACATTGCCCCCGGCGTGCTCGATCTCCTCCTTGAAGTTCCTGAACTCTGTCGACTTGAAGCTGTCCTCATGGCGGTTCGCCCAACGGCTAGGGACGATGTCCTGGGGGTCGAGCTTGCGGGTCGGCAGTGAGCCGTCGTGCTCTTTCAGGCGTTGCTGGAGCTCCTGCAGCTCACTTTCTGCGGCCAGCATGTGCGTGCGGACCGCGAGCATCTCGCCCGGCCCCGTGCGCCGGCCAGCAGCTCGAGGGAAGACCTCTGGAAACCGGGTTTCCATCGGCCTCTGCACCGGAGGATCTGGCGCGATGGCAGAAGCTGCCGCAGCCCCCACGTCCGGCACAGGTGGCGGTTGCTCGCCCGGACCAACCGCCGGCGGCTCAGCCGGTTGCGTGGCGGCAGGCGTCGTGGTCGGGCCCGCTGGGGCTATGAGGTCGGCGGTGAGCCTGGCCAGTCGATCGCGAGCACTCATCAGCTAGCTCCCTCGTCTGCCGTGGAAACCGGGTTTCCACCCTGGATGACCCGTGACGCCGGCACCGCGGAGATCCCTGAATCGGCAGCCACGCTTGCCGTGACGCCCCCGCGTTCGGCTCGGTTGCGCCAGGTCTGGCAGATGGACTCCTCGATCAATTCAACAAAGCGGTCGTAAGCATCGACCGCGCGCTTGTACGTCTTCGCAGCGCCGTCGTATTTCTGAACGTCGTACACCGTCGAGAACTCCGCCGCCTTGTTGCTCGTCACGGTAGTCTTGGGGATCTCGACCGGCAGCATGTACTCACCATAGGTGGCGGCGATCCACTGGCGAACTGCCGGTGCAGCCTGATCGGCGGCGTCGACCCGACTGAGCAAGACATGCAGGAAATCGAAGGTCTTTGCGTCCTCGCCCGACCGCTTGTCCAGCCCTACACCGAGGTCACTCAACAATGACCAGAACTGCGCCGAACTGGAGAAGTCCATGCCGCTCGGTGGTACCGGAACGATGAGCCCATCGGCGGCCCAAAGTGCATTGATCGTCACATAGGACAGGGAAGGGGGCGTGTCGATCAGGATCACGTCGTAGAGGTCGCGGACCGAGTCCAGACCCGCATCGAGCACCGCCCAGAACTTTGCCTTGGGATCTCGCAGCTGCATGGCCGGCAGCTGAAACTCGGCCGAAAAGACAAACGGTGCCGCCGCGACCAGATCAATCCCATCCCAGTAGGTCGAACGGATGGCATAGCGGATATCGGTCGCCTCCTGCTCGCACAACGGCAGGATCGTCATGTCGCTGTCGACTTCCGCGCTGGGAAGGATGCCGTGCAGCGTGGTCAGCGACCCTTGGGGATCACAGTCGATCGCAAGAACACGGTGTCCACGCAGGCTCAAACCCTGGGCCAGGACCATCGTCGACGTGGTCTTGGAGACGCCACCCTTGAAGTTGCCGATGGCGATCGTCACCGCTCGCTCGCCCGGTGGCCGCATGCGCTGGCGCCGATACTCTCGCGTCCATTGGCGCGCCTCGTTCAGCGGGAACTCGCGCTTGCCCCCGCTGGGCGTGAGTCGGCCAGCCGGCAGGTCGCCCTTGGTCACCCGGTAGTTGACATGCGCTTTGTCGACTCCGCACAGCGTGGCCAGCTGGGCGGCCGAGTAGTTCGGTGCCACCTTGCGCACCTCCGGCTGCAACAGCTTCTCGCGCACCGCCTCGACCATATTCGTCGCTCGATCGGCCAGCGCAGAGATCCGGGCCATGTCGATTGCGGGTCGAGGTGATGCTGGTGTCGTGGAAACCTGGTTTCCAGCGGATTCGCGGAGCGGTAGAGTGGGCATGCCTCGAGGGGAATTCGTTGAATTCCAGAGAGTTTACAGAAAACCGTCGAATCACCAAAAAGCATCCGACGCCCTCTCATTTTACTGTGAGTGTCTTTGGGGAACTGCCCCACCAATGGCCTGGAAAACCGACCGCAAGGGTGAGAGTCTTTGGGGTACCCCGAGACACATGGCCCGATTCCAACCCCACCATGGCGCTGGCCCAGCCGTTCGAGGCCCCCTCCACGGGCCCGCAACCCTGCCAAGGGTCCAACATGGGCGGCCATCGAGGGCCGGAACCCCAAATCCACAGCGCCAGAACCCCAAATCTTCTCCACTTCCGGTCGCACTTTCCCATGTCCACTCACGCTGAACCCCAAAAACCCTCCGCCACATCCCCAAGTCCACAGCCCGAAACACCCCTAAGTACTTGTCGTACGGCGACTTTCCGGTCCTCCAACATCTCAAGCTCTTCAAGTGTTGATCTCTCAATCCTTCAACAACCATCGCTTGTTTTCTGTGAGAAGACAGATTCACAATAGGGCACCAACCGTGAACTAACAGGCCACATATCGTGCCGGACCAGGCAGACGATCCAACGCCGGACCCAACGACCCCCGCACCCCAGGTCCGCGAACGCAGATCCCGAGCGCTTCGCGTTGTCCCGCCGGAAGCGCCTGTCAACGCCGCTGTGGCCAAGGCCAACGAAGCCATCGCCATCCGCCCCAAGCGGGGAAAGCTGACGCTGCTGTCCCGACGGATCTATAACGTGCTGCTGCTCCATGCGCAGCAGCAAGGGGTAGGGCGGCCGAAGTACTCGATTCTGTTGAGCGAGCTGATCGATGACGCCAGGTTCACCTCGAACAACACCGAGCTGCTGAAGTCCCATATCCGCGACATGCAAGCCACGACCATCGAGTGGCACACCAGCAGCGCAGGCCATCAGAAATGGACCTCCACGCAGCTGGTCGGAACCGTCGAGATCGACGAGCCAGGACGCGGTCGACCGTGCACGATCAGCTGGTCCTTCCCCGAGGAAATCCGCGACAAGCTCGTGCGGCCGGCGCACTACACGCGGATCCTGCTCGAGATCAGCTCCCAGATGCGCAGCTATGCCGCGGCCGTGCTCTATGAGCTCGGCGCCCGCTACCTGACCTCGCCGGGGCGCCTGACGATGCGCGAGGACGTGCTGTGGTGGGGCTCGGTGCTGACCGGCCGCAGTGACATCACGCAGGTGGACTACCGGATCCTGCATCGCGACACGATCAAGAAGGCGCTGGCTGAACTCGATGCCCTGTCCGAGGACTTCCGCATGGAGGTCGTCGAGCACAAGCGGGGTCGCAAGGTCGAGGAGCTGCAGTTTCGCGTGATCCCAAAACCACAGCGCAGTCTCGATCTGGCCAACGATGGGGCCCGCAACGTCTTCGACCTCCAGTTGGTCGAGCGGGTCGTGGCGCTCGGAATCAAGCCGGCCGATGCGCAAGACCTTTATGCAACGACCGACGAGGGCGTGCTTCGCGCCGCCGTGGAGCACGTCGAGCAGCGCGCGCGCAGCACAAGTCTGCCAGCCCTCGCTTCGACGGCCGCCTATTTGCGCGACGCGTTGAAGAAGCAGTACGCGGGCTCGATCACGACGGGCTCGGACACGTCGCCAACGGCGCCGCAGGTCTCAATGCAGGAGCGGCTGGAGCAGCTGCGCGAAGAGTGGCGCCAGATGAAGGCGCTGGAGGCGAGGGCACGATTCGAGGGCCTGGCAGAGGACGAACGACTGGGCCTGGTCACTCGATTCGAGATCGAGCGGCTGCCCGAGCTGGCCAGTCCCATCTCACGGGCGTGGCGACGAGATGGGGTTGGGAGTCGCATCGCCTCCGGGTCGTTCTACCGTTGGCTGGCTGGCGAATTCTGGGGGGCCGAGGCAAGCGACTCGGCACTGCTGGAGTTCGCCATGTCCCGGCAAGGGTAGGGTCAGTGGGTGGCCACCGACAGGCGCTGACACTGTGTCCATATCGGCTTGCGCTTTGGGCAACCGTGGCTGGCCCTTGAAGGGCCACGCGACACCGACGTCGTCGAAAGCGCAAGCCGGTTGCGGGCCTGCGCTGCGCCCCTCGGGAATGCCAGCCCCTACCTCACCAGTTACGCAGCCAGTCGCACGCGTCGGGCTGCGATCGGACGCGAGCATCGTGTCGGCCTGACAGTCCCACTGGAACGAAGGCGGCCGGGGCCGAGCATTGCCGAACAGCTGCGAACGGCAATGCCGGAAAGCGGTGCTTGAATGGCAATCGAGAATCTGAACGCATTGCCATTTCAGCGTGCGTCACAATACGCACGCGATCGACCTCATTGCCGTGTCGATGAAGCGGCCCTCAATTCCGTGGAGCCGCCGGCATTCTGAAATCGAGATCGGTCTCACGATGTGGCGACTGCGCCAAATAGGCGCCGACGTCGAACAACTGCAAGACTTCACTGGTTCTGCACTGAGGCAATAAGGAGTACCTGAATGAGAACGAAGACACTCGCGTCCATCGAGAAGCAAATCAACAAGCTCAAGGCCGAGGCTGCCAAAGTACGTTCACAGGAAGTCGCCGGCGTCATTGGCCGCATCCAAGAGGCCATCAAGCACTATGGACTGACAGCCGCCGACTTGGGGTTCGGCAAGGCTGGCAAGGCTGCCGGCAAAGCCTCCGCAAAAACGACAACACCAGGCGTCGCCAAGTACATGGACAAGGCGACCGGCAAGACCTGGACCGGCCGCGGCAAGCCACCCGCGTGGATTGCGAAGGCAGCGGACCGAAGCGTGTTCCTGATCAGCGGTTCGAGTGCCGTGACCTCGGCGCCCAAGCGCGGTGGCGTTGCCAAGTACATCGACAAGGCCACCGGCAAGACCTGGACTGGCATGGGCAAGCCTCCGGCATGGATTGCTGGAGCAAAGGATCGCAGCGCCTACTTGATTGAAGCCTCGAAGGGCGAATCCCAAAAGGCGGAAGCGCCTGCGGAGGCTGCGCCCGTTGCTGCGGAGGCGGCAGCCAACAAGCCGATGGGCCGAGCCAAACGTGCCACCGGCACAGGTCGCCGTGCAGGAGCCAAGGCGATCGCCAAGAAGGCGACGACCAAGGGCCGTGCCGTGAAGAAGGCCAGGGCTGCATCGGCAGCCAACACCAGCGAATAAGCGTGCACGCAGGGCCCGCGACATCTCCGCGGGCCGCCTGAGAGCGAAGGTCGGGGCCAACGCGGCCAGCCAGGTTCATTGGATCGACGCGATCGAGCCCGGCCGCTGATTTTGGACGCTGGCAGTCGACAAACCAGACGCCCATCCGTCCCCAACAAGAACCGAACTAACGCCCGGCCTTTGTTCTTGGTGGCGATGGCAGGCGTGCTGCGGTGGTCCGATGGGTGTGCGGTGGTGGAGGTGTCTGAGATACTAGCGGCATGGCGTTAGTTCGGAAATCAACCCCTGACCTCTTCGAGACCTCTTCGAACCCCGGCACCTTGCAGGCGCTCGTCGACGCCTTCGATGCATGGCTCGGGACCGTTGAAGTGCGCCAACGGGTGCGCCGCCAATCCTCCAGGGACGTCTACGCAGACATGTGGCAGGCCTTCACCGCCTGGTGCGTCACGCACGCTCCAGGACTGCCATTGGCGGCGCTCACCGAGTCTCATCTCGAACAGTTCCTCTTGTCACGAAAGGGCACGGGACAAGTCGGAGAGCTCACGGACCGCTATGCCCGCCGCATGCTCGACCTGATAGACCAGGTCCTTGCGCACGACGCCCATCGCACCGGTGGGCCCAGGAACGACGCTGCCCAGCGGCTCGTTCGCCTGACCCCTCGACTTCGCACGGCGAACGTTCAGGAGCCACCGCTACCGGACTACCTTCCGGCCGATGAGGCAAGGCAGTTGGTTCAGTACTTGACGCAGGTAACGCCCAAAACACGCGGCCCTCATGACACTGCGAGAGGGCCGTGGCAGGACCTTCGCAATCGTGCGGCAGTCGCCCTGCATCTTGGCGCTGGGGTGACCCCGGGCGAGGTGAGGGCGCTTGCAGTGGACGCGCCGGTGGTTGCCGGCGCCCGTCGCCCTGGCGTGCCATGGAAACTCACGGTTCCGGGTGATGGGCAGCGCCCCACGCGCGAGGCTCCCATCGCTCCCTGGGCAGGAACCCTGCTGCGGCACTGGCTGGATGTGCGCGCCACCATCGGGTTCGCCGACGATCCCGCGGCGGGCCCGACACGCCAGTGGCTCTTCCCCAGTACCCGCAAAGGCAAGCAGTGGGGCAAGGTCACCCACTACGATGCGGTCAAGGCTGTGCTGGCCGATGCGGCCATCCATCCGACGGAAGGCGGCGCATTTCGCCTGCGCCATACCTTCGCGATGCGCCAGCTGCGCAGGGGCACAAGCATCGAGGAGCTCGCCCGCTGGCTCGGCATCCAGAACGCCGCCGAGTTGGAGCGTTATCGCCGCATCGTGCCCCGTCCGCAGGAGGTCGTATGACCGGCCCCGGTTCACCCCTTCGTGCGTTCCAGTCGCCTTGAATCCGGCCTTGCTCGTCAACGCCCGCGCCTTCCTCCGCCGCGTTCCGTCAAGGTCGGCTGGCGGCGCTCGTCTGTGCTGAGGGGCTCGTCCTCACGAGCGCCGCCAGAGGCCGTCCGGCACGTTCAGGCTGGCGCCCGCCCGGCGCCGACACGTGGCCGAAGGCGATGTGTGGCACCACGAACCCGCCTGGTGCGCTGGCGACCGTGACCGGCTTCGCGAACACGCGGACGGACTTCCTCGCCGCCGCAGATCCGTCGGCCGTATTGCTCCGGGGAAACCCTCGATCGTTGAGTTCGGCCGAAAGGTCGTTTCGATTGAAAGCGTTTCTTGAAATCGTGCGGGGCGCCTAACCTTCGCATCCATCGGGCCCAGCGGGCCTTCACAAACCCGGAACGGAGACAACGTATGGCTCTCGGCCAGACGCGGGACGCGCTCGCGCGTTCGATTTCGCACGCGCCGTCGCGTGGGTGCGAAGTGCGTCCGGCGCTCATGCGCCGTGTTCACCGCTTCGGCGCTCAGGGCCATTGACATGCCCGTCGTGCGCAGCGTCGTCGTCGTCGGTGCCGGTGTGGCCGGCCTGGCGTGCGCATTGGCCTGTGCGCGCAGTGGCGTGCGGGTGCAACTTGTCGAGGCCAGGCCAGCGCTGGCCCGCCTGCCGGGCCATGTGGACATCGTTCCCAATCTGCTGCGCGATCTGGCCGCGCTTGGGCTGGCCGAAGAATGTGTCCGGCGGGGATTCGCCTACAGCGGCATCGAAGTGGTCGATGAGCAAGGCGAAGGCAGCTTTCGGATCGACACGCCGCGCCTGGCCGGCAACGGGCTTCCGGCGGCCGCCGGCATGGCCCACGATGTGTTGCTCGACGTCCTGGCGCGCAGTGCCGGGGAGGCCGGTGTCGACCTGCGCATGGGTCTGCCGGTCGACGGCATCGACGTCGACTCGGGCCAGGTGTCCGTCGGTAGCGCGGCACTGCAGGCCGATCTTGTCGTTCTGGCCTGCGGCGCGGACTCGCCGCTGGTCGGCGACCTCTTCGGCGCCCAGCGCCGGCCCGGCGCAACCCATGCCTGGTGGCACACCCTGCTGCCGCGTCCGCGACGGCTCGACAGCCTGACCTGGATGGCCGGCGCGCTGGGTCGCCACTTGGTGCTGGTGCCGATCAGCATGTCGCACGCCGGCCTGGCGGTCGTTCGCACGGCCGAGATGACCGGCCTTGCCGATGGCGCCGCGCTCGCCCGAACGCTGGCCGGCTGGAGCGCCCTGCCGCGCCGACTCGCCGCATTGGTCGACCCGCAGGCGCCCACGGTGCTGCGTCTGACCAGCGGGCGGCTGATCGAGCCGCCCTGGCATCGGGGCCCGGTGCTGTGCATCGGATCGGCGGCCCACGGCGATGTGCCGGCGTTCGGCCAGTCGGCGGCGCAGGCGGTGGAGGACGCGCTCGTGCTCGGCGAACTCGTCGGCGCCGGCACCGACCGGGCCACCTTGCTCGCGCGATTCATGCAACGCCGCTGGGAACGCGCCCACCGCGTGCATCGGCTGGTCCAACAGGCCGAACGCTGGATCGAACACCCCGAGCCGGCCACCGACCTGTTGGGCCTGGGTCGGGAACTGCACGCCATCGTCGCGCAGCCGGCGTGAGACCCCCGAAGCCCTTCACGACGAGACACCGCTCATGATCAAGATGATGGCCACGATCTGCCGCAAGCCCGGCATGACGCACGCCGAATACCTTGCGTACATCCAGCACGTGCATGGCGGGATCTCGAACGCGAGCCCGCAGAAGCTGCTGCGGCGCTACGTGCAGAACCATGTGTTCGATGGCGCCTTCGGCACGGCGGCCGAGGCTTCGCACGCGCAGGCCGTCGCGCGCGATTCCGTCACCGAGCTCTACTGGGACAACGCGCAGGACATGGGCGCAACCTTCCAGCACGACTACACGCGCACGAAGATCGGGCCGGACGGCGCGAACTTCAGTGATCAGGGCTCGGCACTGAGCCTGGTGGCCGTCGAAGCCGAACAACCTGTGCCGCAACCAGGCCGCGGCGCAGGGGCCAAGGTACTCCACCACGTGCGCGCCGCCGAGGGCCTGGCGCTGCCGGAGTTCTTCCAGCGCTGGGCCGGCGCCCATGCGCTGGCGCTGGAGCGCGCGCCGCAGGCGGCCGCCGCGGTACGCCGCTGCGTCCACAGCCGCCAGCTGCCTGAGTTCAACCAGATGCTGTCCTATTTCGGCGGGGCCGATCTGGTCTACGAAGGCGTGGGCAGCCTCTGGTTCGACAACGCTTCGACCATCGGCGCCTTCCGCGCCTACGAGCGCGCGCTCCTCGAGATCAATGCCGACCCGAAGACCGCCTTCTACCGGCCGGCGCAATCGTTCTTCCTGTACGCCACGGAAGTCCTGATCCACGAACGGCCGCAGGCCTGACCCCCCAACACCCATCCACGGAAACCCCAGCATGAAAATCATCGGACTCGACGCACTCGTGTTCGGCGTCGACGACGTCGCCGCGTGCTCCCAGTACCTCAGCGACTACGGGCTAACGTCAAAGGGGAGCGGCCGCTTCGAGGCGCTCGACGGCTCGGCCGTCATCATCAAGCCCAGGGACGCGGCAGACCTCCCGCCGCCGATGGGCACCGCGAGCATGCTGCGCGAGACCGTGTACGGCGTGGCCGACAGCGCCACGCTGGACGCCATCGAAGCCGAGCTGCGGCGAGACCGGCCCGTCACGCGCCAGGAGGGCGTCGTGCGCGCCAACGATGACCTGGGCTTCGCGCTGGCCTTCCAGGTCACGGTGCGCAAGCCGCTGGACCTGCCGGCCGAGGTGGTCAACGTCACGGGTGCCAAGGGCCGCGCGACCAACGTGCTCGGCATGGACGACAGCCTGGCCGCGCTGCCGCGCACGCTGTCGCACGTCGTGTACTTCGTGCCGGACGCGGCCCGGGCCGAGGCCTTCTATGCCCGGCTTGGCTTCGTCGTCACCGACCGCATGGGCGGCGGCCCCTTCCTGCGCCCGGCGGGAACGCAGGAGCACCACACGCTGTTCCTGATCGAGACCCCGCCGTTCATGAAGGGCATCGAGCACTTCACGTTCCACATGGGCGGGCCCACCGAAGTGGTGGTCGCCGGCACGCGCTTCCTGCAGAAGGGCTACGAGTCCTTCTGGGGCCCGGGCCGGCACAAGCTGGGCAGCAACTGGTTCTGGTACTTCAACAGCCCGCTGGGCTGCCATGTCGAGTACGACGCCGACATGGATCTGCACGACGACTCGTGGACGCCGCGCGAGGTGCCTTTCGGCCCCGAGGAGTCGCAGTACTTCCTGCTGCAGCACCGCGAGAAGTGGGCGCCGGGCGCGGCGCCTGCTCCGGGTGATGCCGGCGTCAAGAAGGCGGGGTGAATCTCATGAAGACTCCGAAAGTCCTGATCATCGGCGGCGGCTTCTCCGGCATGTCGGCCGCCATCCAGCTGCGCAAGCAGGGCGCGCAGGCCGACCTCGTCGAGATCGACCCCGAGTGGCGCAACTATGGCGCGGGCATCAGCCTCGCCGGTCCGACCTTGCGCGCCTTCGGCCAGCTCGGCATCCTGGACGCGTTTCTCGAGCAGGGCAGCGCACACGACGCGCTGTCGCTGCGGCTGCCGCATGGCCCCCAGATCGGTGAGATACCCACGCCGCGCATTGCCGGGCCCGATGTGCCGGGCGGCGGCGCCATCATGCGGCCCGTTCTCGCGCAGATCCTCGTGGCGGCCACGCGCGCCGCCGGCACCCAGGTGCGGCTGGGCTGCAGCTTTGCGTCGCTGCAGCAGGACGCCGAGGGCGTGGACGTGACCTTCACCCTGGGCGACCGGCAGCGCTATGACCTCGTGATCGGCGCCGATGGCCTGTACTCGAAGGTGCGCGAGGCGATCCTGCCCGACGCGCCCAAGCCCCGCTACAGCGGGCAAGGGGTGTGGCGCGCCGTGGTGCCACGCCCGCCGCAGATCAAGACGGCAACGATGTGGATGGGCCCCAAGGTCAAACCGGGCGTCAACCCGGTGTCGAAGACCGAGATGTACCTCTTCATCACCGAGCCGCGCCCGACCAACGAGCACATCGACCCGGCGACTTTCGTCGATCACGTGAAGGCGCTGCTGGCCGACTTCGCGGCGCCGGAGCTGCAGACCATCCGTGCCGAACTGGGGCCGCAGTCGCGCGTGGTCTACCGGCCGCTCGAAGGGCTGCTGGTGCCGCGGCCCTGGTACAGCGGCCGCGTCGTGCTGATCGGCGACGCGGTGCATGCCACCACGCCGCACCTGGCGTCGGGGGCCTGCATCGGCATCGAGGATGCGATCGTGCTGGCCGACGAGATCGGCCGCCACGCAGACGTCTCCGACGCACTGGCGGCCTTCGAGCAACGCCGCTGGGAACGCTGCCGCATGGTCGTCGAGAACTCCGGCCGCCTGGGCGAGATCGAGATCGCCGGCGGCGACAAGGAAGAACACGCGCGCTTGATGCGCGAGTCGATGGCCACGCTCTTGCAGCCGATCTGACCCCACCGCACCACCGATGAAGACGTCGAGGAGACACACATGAAGACAACAAGGGTTCTGCAGCTGACCGCCATGGCGGGGGCTGTGCTGATGAGCTGCCCGAGCCGGGCCATCGGCATCGACACCGGCAATCCGGACTGGAGCATCCGCTTCGACAACACGGTCAAGGGCGGCCTGATCTACCGCACCGAAGCCGCCGATCCGGCGCTGGTGGACTCGTTCCGCCTGCTGGTGCCGGGCGTGCCGGCCTCGGCATTCCCGCAGGCGCTGAACTTCAATGCGGGCGACGACAACTTCCGCAAGAAAGGCCTGGTGTCCAAGCGCATCGACCTGCTCAGCGAGTTCGACGCGGTCTACAAGAAGGATTTCGGGCTGCGCGTGAGCGGCGCGGCCTGGTATGACGCGGCCTACCGCGGCACCACCGACGCGGCCGATCACGTCAACGGGCAGACGCCGTTCAACGAGTTTCCCGATGGCACCCGCAAGCTGGCCGGCAGGAAAGCCGAACTGCTCGATGCCTTCGTGTTCGGCAGCTGGGACCTCGGCGAGGGACGCCAGTTCACCGCCCGGCTCGGCCGCCACGCCTTCGTCTATGGCGAGAGCCTGTTCTTCGGCGACAACGGCATCGGCCGGGCGCAGGGCCCGACGGACATCTTCAAGCTGCTGTCGTCGCCGGGCGCCCAGTTCAAGGAAATCATCCGCCCTGTGCCGCAGGTGTCGACGCAGCTGCAGCTGTCGCGCGACCTCTCGATGGGGGCCTACTACCAGTTCCGCTGGGAAGAGGACCGCCTGCCGCCCGCGGGCAGCTACTTCTCCACGGCGAACACGGGCTGGGGATCGTCGCAGCCCGAGTTCATCGGCATCCCGGCCGGACCCATTGCCGGCAACTACCTGCTGACCCCCAGCGGCGACCGCAAGCCGCGCAATTCGGGCCAGTTCGGCGCGCAGCTCAAATGGCGGGTCGGCGACACGGACCTGGGCTTCTACGCCGCCAAGTTCCACGACAAGGACGGCCAGCTCTACAGCCGCCTGAACCTGTTCAATCCGGCGGCCAGCAGCTGGTACTACGCGTTCGGCGAAAACGTCAAGACGGCCGGCATCAGCGCGAGCCGCACCGTGGGCGACTTCAACTTCGCCGGCGAGGCGTCGCTGCGCTGGAACATGCCGCTGCGCAACACGAACATGGTCTACCCGGGCGTGGCACCCGAGCCGCAATTCGCCACCGGCAAGACCGCGCACCTGAACTTCTCGTGGCTCGCTTCGCTGGGCCCGAACTTCCTGTCGCGCGAATCCACCCTGCTTGGCGAAATCGCGTGGAACAGCGTGCTGAAGAAGAACGATCCCAGTGGCGAGCTCGATGCCGGACGCACGCGCAGCGCCACCGCCCTGCAGCTGATCTTCAGCCCCAGCTACCGCCAGGTCTTGCCCGGCCTGGACGTGAGCGTGCCCGTCGGCCTGCGCTACGCGCTGGATGGCCGCTCATCCGTCACGGCATGGGACGCCCGTGGCAATGGCTTCGCCACCCTCGGTCTGGAGGGCAGCTACCTCGGCGTGTGGCAGTTCGCGGCGACCTACACCCACTTCATCGGCAAGGCCAGGCCGTTCGTCGAATTCGCGCCGCAACTCACCGGCGGCGTGCCCATCTTCTCAACGGGCAATCCGCTGGCCGACCGCAACAACATCGCGGTGTCCCTGCGCCGCACCTTCTGACCGAGTCCGGAGACAAGCATGAAAAACATCATCCTCGCGACCGCGGCGCTGGCCGTGTTGGGCGCCGTTGCGCCGGCGCATGCCGGCGTGAGCGCCGAAGAAGCCGCCAAGCTCAAGGGCGAACTCACGCCCCTGGGCGCGGAAAAGGCCGGCAACAAGGACGGCAGCATTCCTGCCTGGACCGGTGGCCACACCACGCCGATTCCCGGCGACAAGCCCGGCGGCCGCCGCGGCGATCCGTTCAAGGACGAGAAGCCGCTGTTCTCGATCACCGCGCAGAACATGGCGCAGTACGCCGACAAGCTCAGCGAAGGCCAGCAGGTGATGCTGAAGAAGTATCCCGACTGGCGCATCGACGTCTACAAGACGCACCGCACCGCCGCTGCGCCGCAATGGGTCTACGACAACACCTTCAAGAACGCGACGCGGGCGAAGCTGGACGGCGACGTGGCACGCGGCTCCTACGGCGGCATTCCGTTTCCCATTCCCAAGAGCGGCGCCGAGGTGATGTGGAACCACCTGCTGCGCTGGCGCGGCGGCTCGTGGCAGTTCGGCGCCACGCTGTACCAGATCACCGCCGACGGCAAGTACGTGCTGACCACCGATGGCGTCTTCGACCAGCAGATGGCCATCTACCAGCCCGACGGATCACCGGAGTCGTACGAGAAGAGCGGGCTGCCGTACTGGCAGGTGCGCCTGCTCAATGCCGGGCCGCCGATCCGCGCTGGCGAAATGATCACCGGCGGGCCGCGGCTCGAACCCGGCAAGGACGAGGCCTGGGTCTACCTGGCCGGCCAGCGCCGCGTGCGCAAGCTGCCCAACCCTTGCTGCGACACGCCGACGCCGGCGGCGGCCGGCGTGATCGGCTTCGACGAGATCGAGGTCTGGACCGGGCAGCTCGACCGATTCGACTGGAAGCTGGTGGGCAAGAAGGAGATGTTCATCCCCTACAACAACAACAAGCTGATGCAGCCCAAGTCCGATGAGGAGGTGCTGGGCAAGCGCGGCGTCAACCCCGACTACCTGCGCTGGGAGTTGCACCGCGTGTGGGTGGTCGAGGCGAACCTGCGCCAGGGCCAGCGCCACCAGTCGCCCAAGGGCCGCTACTACTGCGACGAGGACACCTGGATCTGCGCGCTGGGCGACCGCTGGGACGCGAACCATCAACTGGCACGCACGCTGTACCAGACCACCTTCGTGGCGCCGGACCTGCCGGGCACGGTGGGCGGAACCTTCTTCGCGCACGACCTGCTGTCCGGCGCCTCGCTCGCGGTGAACCTGTACAACAGCAAGGCTTCGCAATACGTGCTCAAGCCGCGCTATCCGGACAGCTACTTCACCGGTGACGCACTGGCCGCCGGGGGCGCCCGCTGATGTTGCAGCGCCAGCAGACCCGCCGCCAGTGCCTTGCATGGCTGGCGGCTGGAGCAGCCGCCGTGCCGGTGGCCGCGCCTTCCTGGGGTGCGGCCCCGGGTGCGGTGGGTGACGCGCTGGGCCGTCCGGCCCTGGCCACCCGGCATGCCGAGCGCAGCGTGCTGCTGGCGGCCGACCGGGCGGGCGCGCGCATCGTGGCCGTCGGCGAGCGCGGCATCGTGGTGCTGTCCGACGACCAGGGCGAGCGCTGGCGCCAGGCATCGGTGCCGGTCAGCGTCACGCTGACGGCGGTGCGCTTCGCCGACCCGCAGCGCGGCTATGCGCTCGGCCATGGTGGCACGGTACTGGCCACTGAGGATGGCGGCCAGAGCTGGAAGCCGCGCCTGGACGGCCGCAGGATCGCGCAGATCCTGCTGGCCGATGCCAAGGCCGGCACCGATGCGGCAGCCATCGAGTCCGCCGAGCGCATGGTGGCCGACGGCGCGGACAAGCCGCTGCTGGACCTGGTGCTGTTCGACGCGCAGCGGCTGCTGGTCGTCGGTGCCTTCGGCGTGGCGCTGGCCAGCGACGACGGCGGCGCGAGCTGGACCTCATGGCGCTCACGCCTGAACAATCCCAAGGAACTGCACCTGTATGCCGTGCGCCAGCGCGGCAGCCGCATCCTGATGGCCGGCGAACAGGGGCTGGTGCTAATGTCTGAAGACAGCGGCCGAAGCTTCAGGCGCCTGACACTGCCCTACGGCGGCAGCTTCTTCACCGCCGAACTGCCGGACGACCAGACCCTGGTGGTGGCCGGTCTGCGCGGCAATGTCTGGCGCTCCACGAGTGCCGGCAGCGCCTGGAGCCAGATCGCCTCGCCGATGCCGGTGTCGATCACCGGCTCGGCCCTGGATGCCGCCGGCCGCATGCTCTTCGTGAACCAGGCCGGCCTGGTGCTGGGCCTGAAAGCCGATGCCGGCGACGCGCTGCAGCCGCTGGCCGGCGCGCCGCTGCCACCGCTGAACGCCATCCTGGCGCTGGATGACACGCATGCGCTGGCGCTGTCCGTGCAAGGCGCCCAGCGCGTCAACCTGCCACCCGGGAAGCCGCGATGAGTTCGCCTGCCGCCATGTCCTTCGATCCCCGGTCCGGCTCGATCGTCGAGCGCGCCCTGTTCAACTTCCGTTCTGCCGTCGTGGCCCTGTGCGTGCTGGTCACCGCCGTGCTCGGCTGGCAGGCGACGAAGCTGGAACTCAACGCCAGCTTCGAGAAGTCGATCCCGACGCACCACCCCTACATCCAGACCTATCTCCAGCACGCCAACGAACTGACCGGCCTGGGCAACGCGGTGCGCATTGCCGTTGCCAATCCGCAGGGCAGCATCTACGACGCAAAGTACCTGGAGACCCTGCGCCGGCTCAGCGACGAGGTCTTTCTGCTGAAAGGCGTGGCGCGCAACCAGATGAAGTCGCTGTGGACGCCCACCACGCGATGGGTCGGCGTGACCGAGGACGGCCTCGAAGGCGGCCCGGTGATCCCGGACGGCTACGACGGCTCGCCGAAGAGCCTGCAGCAGCTGAGCGCGAACATCGCGCGCTCGGGCGAGATCGGCCAACTGGTGGCGCTGGATGCGAAGTCCAGCGTGATCTACGTGCCGCTGCTGGCGAAGGATCCGCAGGGCAGGGCGCTCGACTATGCGCAGTTCGCGCAAAGCATCGAGGCACTGCGCAGCAAGTATGAAGCGATGGGCGTGCGCATCCACGTCACCGGCTTCGCCAAGATCGTCGGCGACCTGATCGAGGGCGTGCGCTCGGTGCTGGTGTTCTTCCTCGTCGCGGTGCTGATCGCGACGGCCACGGTCTACTGGTACACGCGCTGCCTGCGATCCACCGCGCTGGTGGTCACGGCCTCGCTGGTCGCCGCGGTCTGGCAGCTCGGCGCGCTGCATGCGCTGGGCCACGCGCTGGACCCGTACTCCATCCTCGTGCCGTTCCTCGTCTTCGCCATTGGCATGAGCCATGGGGCGCAGAAGATGAACGGCATCATGCAGGACATCGGCCGCGGCCTGGACAAACTGGTCGCCGCGCGCTTCACCTTCCGCCGCCTGTTCCTGGCGGGCCTCACGGCCTTGCTGGCCGATGCGGTCGGCTTCGCCGTGCTGCTGGTGATCGACATCCAGGTCATTCGCGAGCTGGCCATCGCGGCCTCCATCGGCGTGGCGGCGCTGATCTTCACCAACCTGATCCTGCTGCCGATCCTGCTGTCCTATACCGGCGTCAGCGCGGTGGCGGCCGAGCGCAGCCTGCGTGCCGAGGCGGCCGACGCGGCCGGTGCGCGCAAGCATCCGCTGTGGGCCTGGCTCGACCGCTTCACGCAGCGGCGGCACGCGCGCCTGGCCGTGGTGGTGGCGGCCGTGCTGGGCCTGGCGGGGTTTGCCGCCAGCACGCAGCTGTCCATCGGAGACCTGGACCCCGGCGCGCCGGAGCTGCGGCCCACCAGCCGCTACAACCGCGACGTCGCGTTCTTCGGCGCGGCCTACGGCGCCTCGAGCGACGTGCTGGCGGTGATGGTCAAGACGCCCGATGGCCAGTGTTCCAGCTACGAGACCCTGAACAAGGTCGACGCGCTGGAGTGGCAGTTGCGGCAGATCGAAGGCGTGGAGTCGACCAACACGCTGGCGCTGCTGACGCGGCGCGTGCTCGCCGGCCTGAACGAAGGCAACCCGAAGTGGTATGAGTTCCTGCCGAACCAGGCCATGCTCAACACCATCACCGCCGGTGCGCCGCGCGGCCTGTACAACGATGCCTGCGGCCTGCTCACGGTCTACGTCTACCTGAAGGACCACAAGGCGCAGACGCTGGCCCGGGTGGTGAGCCATGTGGAAGCGTTCGCCGCGGCCAACGACTCGGCCAACGCGCGATTCATGCTCGCGGCCGGCTCGGCGGGCATCGAAGCGGCCACCAACATCGTCGTCAAGCAGGCCTGGCGCCAAATGCTGCTGCTGGTGTATGGCGCCGTGATCGTGCTGTGCTTCATCACC